>JALZFK010000131.1 GCA_030861585.1 Actinomycetota bacterium
AAGCAAGGGCGCCCCGCCGAGCATGGGGCGCCCTTGCTTTCTCCTATTGCGCCACGGCGGGTAGTCTCGCCTCTCCTTCGAGCGCGGCCCGGCGCTGACGGCCGAAGGCATCGGCGGCCAACATAGCGTCCACGACCATCTGCGGGTAGACGTCGAAGGGCTCGTTGTGGATGGTCTCCCCCTCGATGCAGGCGGCTTCGGCGACCTTCTCCAGGTCCTCGCGGCTTGCGTCCCCGATCCCTATGTCTTCGAGCGCTACCGGTAGGCCTACCTCGAGGCAGAAGTCCGCCACCTCCTCGATCAACTCGGCCGGACGCTCCTCCAGCATAAGCATGGAGATGGTCCCGAAAGACACCTTCTCCCCGTGCCCGTAGTCGTGTGTGCCCTCGAGCGCCGTCAAGCCGTTATGGATCGAGTGGGCAGCAGCAAGACCTCCCGACTCGAAGCCTAGCCCCGAAAGAAGCGTGTTTGCCTCCACCACCCTTTCTACCGCCGGGGTCACGGCTCCCTGCTCGACCGCGAGCCTGGCCGCGAGCCCATACTCGAGCAGGATGTCGTAGCACAGTCGAGCCAGGGTCAGGGCCGCCTGGGTCGGAGAGCCGCCGGCTATCGTCTGATTGCGGGTCCTACTGGAGGCGTCCGCCTCGAAGTAGGTAGCGAGCCCGTCACCTATCCCGGCCACCAAGAACCGCACTGGTGCTTGCGCGATGATAGCCGTGTCCACGATGACCGCGTCCGGGTTGCGCCCGAAGAAGCGGTACTCCATGAACTCGCCCTCCTCGGTGTACACCACCGACAGCGAGCTCGTCGGGGCATCGGTCGAGGCGATGGTCGCCGCTATGGCCAGCGGTAGACCTGCCGGGTTGGCGACGGCCTTGGCCGTGTCTATCGTCTTCCCACCGCCTATGCCCACGACCGCATCCGCGCCCCCGTCTTTGGCCTCGCCAGCCACCCGGTCTATCTCCTCGGGGGAGCACTCGCCGCCGAAGTCCACGTAAAACGCCCCCGAAATACCAAGGTCATCCCCGACAGTCTCTTTGACCACGGCGTCGCGTAGGATCAGGGGCTTGCTCGACCCCAGCTGCTCCAGGACCTCCCCTAACCTCTCGATGGCCCCCCTACCTTGAATGTAGCGCCCCGGCGCCGCAAAGGCCGCCGCGACCGGACCCCCGCCGTTCTCTGCCATTCTCCCGACCTCCTTTATCTTCGCCTTTCCCACGTCTCTTCTATCCCGAAGAGGTAACGTAGTCGATGTTACTGAATGCGGTGATCGGGCGCAACGTTATCCCGGTGCGACGTTAACCGTGGAGCCTCGGACGGGCTCGGGCAAGCCCGAAGATTGGGTTAACTCCATCGAGCCGAGCGTCCACCACGGTTGACGTGGGTTTCTGGGAATGGTTAGACTACGTCTTGTACGGATTGCGTACCGAAGAGAAGGGGAAAAGGATGCTGCAATACGTCGGTGCCGGTGGGATCCGGGAGAAGTATGCCGACGACATCGATCGGGTAGCATAAGCTCACGTCCGATTCGCAGCCCGGCGGCGAGACACGGAGCTTGTGTGGTGGCGACGAAGAGCACGGCTCACGATGACCGTACCTCTTTAGCGAAAGGAGCCGGAGATGTCTGAGGGTTTTGGGGAGAACCTCCGCCCCAAGGAGTTCGGGAAACGGACGCTCAAAGCAGCCCGGATGTACTCTCTTCTGCGCCGGGAAGGTGATGTAAAAGATCCCTGGCACGTCATGGTACTAGCGGTCTGTTCTTTTGAGGAGATGCATATCAGAGATGGCTGGGAGTTTACCTTGGCTAACCGCCAGGATATAGAAGATGTAGCCGGGGTTTTTGAGCGGGCGAACTCCCCACAGGAGTTCAGGGAGGGGCTCATAGAACTGAAGGAGCGAGACCTTATGGAGCAACTAAAGCGGCTAGAGGGAACCGATCAGACATAAGAATCTGGGAACTCGCTCGGTCTATTCAACCCCGCCCGCAATCTCAGCCCTCCTTCGGAGACGAACGGTGGGTACCAAACTTCCGGACAGTCACCGCTAACGCTCGGCGCAGGTCAAACTTCCACTTCCACGTTATCGCCCGTGACGCGCACCTCGTAAGAGGCGACGTCCTCCATGGCCGGTAAGCCCCTGGCCTGCCCCGACACAATGCTGAACCGAGAGCCGCACGAAGGGCATACGACCTCGTCTCCCTGGACGGGCCCTTCGCTCAGTGGTCCGCCCTCATGAGTGCAAGCATCGCTGATGGCGAAAACCTCGCCGTCCAGATTGAAAAGGGCAATTCGGTTGCCCTCAACCTCCACGAGCGTGCCCTTGTCCTCGACCTCTTCGAGAGTACCCTCGGTATCGGGAAGCTCCGATTTGCTGGCGACTTTGACAAATTGGGTCATGACGGTCCCCTTCCCCTCTTACCCTTCTCCACCCTTATTCTAGTAGCCTGTGTCAGGCTTCTCCACCCAAAAGGGTTCTGGAGTGATACCTTTTTGGGGCTTCCAGCCAGGGCCTCTGACCTCGGTAGGGCTTACGGTCATCAGCACCCGCACTTTCATGCCACGGTCGCAAAGGGCCTGGCACGAGAGGCGCGCTTGCCCCAGAAGGTTCCGCATCACGAGCATCGCCAGCTCCGCCTGGGTCATCATCTCCGGCTCGCCCTCCAAAAACTCGACGCGGCAGGTGGTGCACCTCGCGTAACCTCCGCACTGGTGCTGGATGTCTACACCCGCGTCCTCTTCGATGGCCAGGACCAGACGCTTGCCCTCCTCGACGTCGAACGTCCCCGCACCCTCCACTTCCAGCCTAGGCACCTTTCCTCCTCCGCGATGTTTTTGAGAATCAGGTACTAGCGCGCTCAACCCTGGTGATATAACCTTCGGTAGCACTCTTGTGACC
>JALZFK010000155.1 GCA_030861585.1 Actinomycetota bacterium
GGAGATGCCGGAGGCAAAGAAGAAGCGACGATGCTGGTCCTTTTCGCCAGTTGGTGCCCGCACTGCAACAAAGAAGCCCCGATCATAAACGAGCTCGAGGACCAATACGATAACCTACGGGTGATGATGCTAGGCATCGACAGCCGGGACGACTCTGAAAAGGTGCGAGAGTTCGTCGACCGTTACGGCATCGAGGGTCCGGCGGCCTACGAGCCTTCTTTAGGATCAACCTACCAGGCCACCGGCTACCCGACGATCTACGTTATCGACGGGAACAGAGATATAGTTGCTGCCCACTCGGGCGAGGTCCCGAGGGGCGTTCTCGAGGGTTGGATCCAAGATGCTCTTGGGGAGGGCGCATAAGGGGAGGGAGCTGGATATCCCCTTAGACCCCATGCTTCGCGGTTTTACGGGAGCACTTCTATTCTCAGAGTAGGTCGAACAGCCTACGCCTCCCCGACCGGTGAGGGGGGTTCAGCTCCCCGTGGGGCGTTTCCGGCCGGTGCCAGCGTGGCGGAGGAACAAGATGAGGGCGAAGGTGAGGGCGAGGACCGATGCGACGAAGAGGTTGCCGCGGAGGTCGCCGATGAGGAAAGCCGGGTCTATCCGGAGAGCCTCGACGACGAGGCGGCCAACAGAGTACAGGCTCACGTAGAGCAGCGCGATGTCGCCGTTTTTGAGGCTCCGCGCGAAGCGGCGGACGACGAAGAGAAGGATGAGGGCGACGAGAATATCCCATATGGACTCGTAGAGAAATGTCGGGTGGAAAGCCTCGGCTTCCCTGAAGCCCGGGGGCCGGTTCTCGGGGGCTATCTCTATGGCCCAAGGAAGGTTCGAGGGGCGGCCGAAGAGCTCTTGGTTGAAGTAGTTGCCCCAGCGACCGACGGCCTGGGCGAGGGCGAGGCCGGGTGCGCCGGCATCAGCCAAAATTAGGGGGTTTATGCGGCGGACGCGGGCGAAGATCAAAAGCCCCACAAAACCTCCGAGCACGGCGCCGTAGATCCCCAACCCCCCATTCCAAACCTCGAAGACGCCGGGGAAGGGGTCATTGGCGTAGAGCTCGTAGTCGGTCACGACGTGGTAGAGCCTGGCCCCGACGAACCCGAGCGGCACGACGAAGAACAGGGCATCGAGAGCCAAAGCGGTATCGTAGCCCTTGCGGTTGAGCTCGCGGCCGGCGACCCAAGTCGCGACCGCTATCCCGAGCGCGATGAACAGCCCGTAGTAGCGCAGGGCGAAAGGCCCAGCCTCGAAGATGATCGGGGAGGGCGGGCTCGGGAGCGTCGCGAGCGCCGTCAGAAGTGATACGTCGTAATGCAACAAAACAGGGGCCCCTTCTACCGTCGACCTCTTCGGCTCTAACCGCCCGGCCTGCCGCCGCTGGCGCCCGCCGTAGACCCACCCCCGGCCGCAGTACTACCCGCGGTTCGCGAGGAGGAGGAGGAGGAGGAGGAGGAAGAAGATCCCCCACCCCCTGTGCCATAGTAGGACTCGAGGATGTTACGCACCGCCGGTGCTGCCGTCAGCTCGCTGCCTTGTTCGAACGCCCCACCCCCCTCGATCATTACCACCACCACCACCGGGTCTGAGCGGCTCTCATCCCAGCCCACAAACCAGTTTATCTGGTCCCGACCCCAACGCTCCCCCGTCCCCGACTTGCCCACCGCCTTCAAGGACGTGCCCGCGAAGGCGTTCTCGGCGGTCCCGCCAGGGCCCACGACCATCCTTAAGCCCCTGAGGGTCTCTTGGAGGTAGGACGGATCCACCCCAAGGTTGCCCATGGGTTCAGGGGCTATGTTCTCGTCCAGAGTTCTGTCCTGATCCCGGAGCTCCTTGCCCACGTGGGGTGTCACCAGAGTACCGCCGTTGGCGATCGCCGCGTAGCCCCTGGCTAGTTGCAAGGGTGTAGTTAACAGGTCGCCCTGACCTATAGCCATATTGACCCATCGTCCTACCGTCCACATCTTGTCGTCTTCGGTGGCCCCGGTTTGTTCCTGCCACTCGCGGGTAGGTACCCTGCCCGCCGATTCCCCGGGCAAGTCCACCCCCGTCTGCTGGCCGAAGCCGAATTGCTGGAGGTACTCGGGCAGGGCGTCCTGGTTGTCGGTGCGGTTCCACATCCAGTCGGCGACCTGATAGAAGAACTTGTCGTTCGAGTCCATCAGGGCCTGGGCGTAGTTCTGGGTGCCGTGGGGCCCGAGATACTGATACTTGGGGCTGTTCTCTCGCCAGCTTTGCCAGCAGCCCCAGGACGTCCCCGTCGGCCGCCAGCAGGCGCCGGTGTCGCTGACAGTTGTGGTGGGGCCTATGGCGCCGCTCTGGAGACCCGCGAGCCCCGTGAAGGGCTTGAAGGTCGACGCCGGCGGGTAGGCCCCGTACGTGGACCGATCGGTGAACGGAGCGCCCGCCTCCTCAGAGTTCAGCTGCTCGTAGCGCCTCACCTCCTCTTCGCCGGTGATACCGCCTACAAACATCTGCGGGTCGAAGTCGGGGCGACTGCTCATCGCCAGCACCTCACCGCTCTTAGCATCCAGGGCCAAGGCAGCCCCACCAGTCCCCGATGTACCCCCCTCCTCTCTGGCCCGTTGGATAGCCGCGTCGAGCTCTTTTTCCACCGTCTTTTGCAGCCCGAGGTCTAGGCTAAGCGTGAGATCCTTGCCCGGGGTCGGGTCGGTGGTGCGAGCCGGTCGCCCAAGCTCAGGGATGCCCTCTCCTTCACCGTCGTAGCGCGTGCCGTCGGCCGTCCGGAGCGCCACTTGCCGCCCCAGGGCGTCCACTTCGTACTCCTTCTTGCCCGCCTCGCCTCGCAATTCTGGCTCGTAGGAGAGTTCGACCCCACCCTTGCCCACCACCGCGTCCTGGTCAACCCCCGAGAAGAGGCCACCGCTATCGAGCTCTTCTTGGTTTACCGCCCCCGTGTAGCCTACGACGTGGGCGGCCAGCTCCCCGTTCGGGTAGTTGCGTATGTAGTCATCGTTTACCACGAGCCCGGGGTACTCCTCGGTCCTCTCGCTCACATACACGATATCCTCGCGCGTGGCGTTCTCCTTGACGAGCATAGGCCCGTAGCGGTCGCCAGAGGCGATGGCGGCGTCGTAACGCGACAGGATCGCCTTCTGATCGGCGTTGAGGAGATCCGCGAGCTCCGCGAGCTTCCCGCGCTCTATGGCGTCGGGGACGATGGTGACGCTAAGACCGGGCTGGTTGTTGGCCAGGACCGTGCCGTTTCGGTCGTAGATCACGCCGCGCTGGGCCGCGACTTTGACCGAGCGCGTCTGGGTGGCCTGAGCAAAGTTCTGGTACTCGTCGGCGGTCAAGATCTGCAGGTGCCACATCTTGAAGGTCAAAATCGCGAAGAGGACCGAGACCAAAGCCGCCAGCCCCACGACCCGCACCTGCATCCGGGCCTTCGTGATCGGAAGCTGCGCCTCCTTTTTCTTCTTCCCGTTCTTCTTCTTTTTGCCTCCTACGACGCGCTTGACGTCCACCGGCATCCGGAGCATAGCTTAAACCGCCCCCACCAGCGTCGGAACCTTCATCGCCTCCGAATCGGCTTCTTCTCGGCTCATACGGCTGGGATTATAAAGTATGCGAGCGTCCAAGCCCGCAGGTTAACGATATTTTCTCACTGGATTGGCAAGCTTCAGGGATTCGCCGGCTTTTTCTTGAGCTTTTCGGCGAGCAAGAGGGTCACAGCCTCAACACGGAGGTGCGGGGCTCGCCCTCCTCGTACTTGGCCGATTGCAGGGTCTTCCAGGAGAACTGGAAGAGGGACCCGTCGGTTGGCTTGTCGACGAGGCCCGGTTCGGCTTCGGCGATGGCGGTGCGAGCGGTTTCGACGCAGGCGTCGAGGGCGGCGTTGATCTCGTACGCCCGGGCGGCCTGGTACTTTATCTTGAGCTTTTTCGGCGGGCCCTCCCCGACGGCGAAAGCGAGCTCGTACTCCTCGGTGCGGCTCTCGTGGTCGCCGATGCGCCTCGCGGTGCAAACGAGTTCGGGCATGGGTGAATCGTAGCACCGCGGTCTTACGGGTGCTTTCACAGGCAGCTCACGGGTCCTTGCGGTATCGTTGGCGAAAAGAAGCATGAAGGGAACGGTGACGACGCATACCATGACCGAGCAACACGCTCCTATACGCACTATCCGGGTTGGCCACAGCCCGGATTCCGACGACGCGTTCATGTTCTACGCCCTCGCTAAAGACAAGCTGAACACGGGCAACTTGCGCTTCGTGCACGAGCTTTCGGACATCGAGAGCCTGAATCGCCGGGCACTTAAAGGGGAGCTCGAGGTCTCGGCGATCTCCATCCACGCCTACGCTTATCTTGCGGACAGGTATGCGCTGCTATCGTCCGGGTCCTCGATGGGAGACCGGTACGGGCCCAGGCTTGTGGCCAGGTCGGCCATGGGAGGCGAGAACCTTAAGGGGAAGACGGTCGCGGTCCCGGGAGAGTGGACGACGGCCTTTCTAGCACTCAAGCTCTACGAGCCCCGGGTAGAGCACGTGGTGGTACCGTTCGACGAGATTATGGGTTACGTCGAGCGCGGCGAGGCGGACGCTGGGCTCCTGATCCACGAGGGCCAGCTCACCCATGAGGGAGAGGGTTTTACGCTGATCGAGGATTTGGGCGAGTGGTGGTACGCCGAGACGGGCCTGCCCCTGCCTTTGGGTGGCAACGTCGTAAGGCGCGACCTAGGAGAGGAGACCGTTCGCGAGGTGGCACACCTGATCAGGGCAAGCATCCGATACGCCCTCGACCACCGCGAAGAGGCGCTGGCCTACGCCCTCGATTACGCCCGCGACCTACCGCCGGAGCTGGCGGACAGGTTCGTGTCGATGTACGTGAACGAGTGGACCCTAGACTACGGGGAGACCGGTCGAAAGGCGGTGCAGACGCTGCTCTCGCGTGGTTACGAAGCGGGCGTCATACCGGATAAGGTGGAGGTTGAGTTCGTAGGATAAGGTTTGTTGTAGGTCGCGTCGCGGGGGGCGCCCTTAGGCTAAACTTGCGCTAGAGGCCTGTGAAAAAGCCACTCTTCGAAACGAGCAAAAAGGTGTCTAAAGGCAAGAAGGCGCCCCGGGAACCCGGTTCTCGACTTCCCCAGCCCCGACCGGCGCGAGTTCGTCCCCCTGAACCGTGGCTAGGCGGTGAACCTGGCTCCTGCTCGGGCTGGCGGGGCTTCCGTCCCGATTACTCCGCCGCCCCGCATAAGGCACGTCGGATAGAACCGATCTCCTCTACGATGGTATAAACCTGGCGTGGACCTCGAAAGGCTCTACGGCGCGTCCTTTATAGATTGGGATGTGGTCGCCGCTTCCTGGGCAAAGCACACTGTAGGAAGCAGGCTGCTGCTCCTCGCCGCTCGCCGCTACCTCTCAGCCAGCCCCGGTGAAAGGGACAACCGTCGTGCCAAGCTCGTGGAAGGTGCCACGCTCGCCGACGAGATCAAAGCCGCGTTCGCCTCGCCCCCGACCCTCGAGAGCGGGTCGTCGCCCCTCTGGGGCGAGTTCGTTGACTCCGCGCTCGCCGCCGAGCTGGAGATGATCCCCTATGGGG
>JALZFK010000160.1 GCA_030861585.1 Actinomycetota bacterium
ATTGTGCTCGAAGGCGTACTCTTCGACCCGGCGCCGGACCTCCTCGGCCACCGCGAGCGCCTCCTTTTTGGTGAGGCCCGGGAGGATGGTCTGGTACTCGTCGCCCCCGAAGCGGGTCGCCCGGCGGTCTCCTCCGGCGTTCAGCTCCCCGATGATGCGGCCGACCGCGCCGACGACAAACTCGCCCAAGAGGTGGCCGTGCTGGTCGTTGATCTTCTTGAGGTTGTCTATGTCGGCCATGAGGACGCTCAAGGGCTTGCCTACCGCCGCCATCACTTCCAGGCGGTGCTCGAACTCCTCGTCGAAGCGCTTCTTGGCGAGCAGGCCAGTGAGGTAGTCGCGGTTGATCAGGTGATCCAGAGCATCATGGAATTGGGCCTTCACGGGATCGCCCTGAGAAAACTCCAGTACGGAATCGCCGACGAAGATGCGGTCTCCATCACGTAAGGGGTACCGCCCCGAATCAGAGAGGGGTTCGCCGTTGACCACGATCTCCTCGTCGGAGCTTAGACCCCGCACGACGTAGGTGTCCGAACCCGGTTTGCAGTGAATGTTGGCGTGCCGTGGCGCGACCTCCACGTCTCGCACCACCACATCCGCATGGAACGGGTCGCTTCCTAGGACGAACTCCTCCCCGTCCAAAAAGTAGAAATCCCCGAGCCCTGGCCCCCGCAAGACTACGAGGTGTGCGTGCCTGGTCAAGCCACCGTTCGTGGAGATGACGCCCTCCTTCGCGCCTACCCTAGAGTAGAGTCGATTCTAGCATCCAACCCGGTGCTAGAATGGGCTTAGGAAGGATAAGCAAGCTAGGCATGAGGAACTTACCACTTTTGCAGACACAGGAGAAGAGGACTTACCAGGCGGTCATCGGGCTCGAGTTTCACGTTCATCTCGCGACCCGGACCAAGATGTTCTGTTCCTGTCGGGTCACCTACGGCGACGAGCCCAACACCCACACCTGCCCGGTTTGCCTCGGGCACCCCGGGGCGCTCCCGGTCACCAACCAGAAGGCAGTTGAACTCGGGGTAATGGCGGGGTTAGCTCTGAACTGCGAGGTGGCGCCCAAGGCCGTGTTCGCGCGCAAAAACTACTTCTACCCGGACCTGCCAAAGGGGTACCAGGTCTCCCAGTTCGACCAACCGATCTGCAAGAGCGGCCACCTCGACGTCCCGACTGCGGAGGGCACCTTGCGCGTCGGTATCACACGGCTACACCTCGAAGAGGACGCTGCCAAGAACGTGCACGTCGGAGAGTCGGGCCGGATGCACGGTTCCGTAGGCTCTCTCATAGACTTTAACCGGGGTGGAACACCTCTGATCGAGATCGTTACCGAGCCCGACATCCCTTCGCCCGAAGCCGCTCGCGCTACGGCGAACCACCTCAGGGCCATCCTACGGGCGATAGGCGTCTCCGAGGCCGACATGGAGAAGGGGCAGCTCCGCTGCGACGCCAACGTGAGCATCCGGAGGCCCGACGGCTCCTTTGGCACCAAGACCGAACTCAAGAACATGAACTCCTTCCGCTTTGTGGAGCGCGGCCTCGTACGGGAGCTTGAGCGGCAGCGTGAGATCCTGGAGAGCGGCGGCCGCGTGGAGCAGACGACGCTACACTACGACCCTGCAATCGACGAGGTGCACGAGCTAAGGAGCAAGGAATACGCTCACGACTACCGCTACTTTCCCGAGCCCGACCTCTTGCCGTTGGAGCTCACCGATGCTTGGATCCGGGAGATAAAGACTCGCATCCCCGAGCTGCCCGAGCAGAAGAGGGCCCGCTTCGTCGAGCAGTACGGGCTTTCGGAATATGATGCCAGCGTTCTAACGGCGGACGGGGATCTCGCGAGGTTCTACGAGAACGTCGCCGAAAGAGCCGATCCCAAGCAGGCAGCCAACTGGGTCTCCGTAGATCTCCGGGCACGGCTCAACGAGGCGGGGATAGGAATCTCTGAATCGAGGGTGACCCCTGAGGCGATGGTCGAGCTGATCGATCTCGTCGAGAATAGCACCGTCTCCCGCTCCGCCGCGAAGGACGTGCTGGACACCGTCTTCGCATCCGGTGACTCTCCGGCAGCTATCGTCGAGCGCGAGGGGCTGGCTTCGGTGGGTGGCGACGAGCTCTCCGGGATGGTCGACGAGGTTATCGCCCAGAACCCGGACGAGGCCGAGAGGGTCCGGACCGGGGACAAGAAGGTCGTGGGTTTCCTCGTGGGCCAGGTGATGAGAGCGACCCGCGGCAACGCCGACGGCGGCCGGGTACGCCAGCTCCTTGTGGAGAAGCTTAACGGCTCCTAGTCGCATACCGCAGCCCGGCGTCCCGCGTGTCGGCATTCTGGCCCCTGCGGTATCGAAATACGCCGATTTCGTTCGAGAGGCAGGCGGGGATCCGGTGACGTTAAGTTTGCCGGATACGCGTCCGACAGGGGGCGTCGCGCTTCATCGGGAATGGGTTGCGGATTGGGCCCAGATCTCCTCTTCCGGTGAGAACCTCGACGCCCTGCTCGTAAGCGCCGCGCAGCCCGCGGAGCTTACGGGCCTGCTCATAGCCGCGCTGCGGCTCGACTTGCCGGCAGTCCTCGCGGCTCCTCTTACGGAGCCCTTTGCCGTCGCTTTCGCGGCTTTGGGCTTCGCACCGCTCGGGGAGGATTTGGTTGAGGTCGTCGTCGAAGTGGCCAGAACCGGGTGGCCGCGGTCCCGCGATCTGATCGAAGGCTTCTCTTTAGCCAACGCGCTACGAGCTGGTCTGTCGTTGGGAGCCGGGCCAGAGTTGCTCGTGCACCTCGCCGCCATCGCACACGAGGCCGGGGAGGTTGGTTTTACCCAGATGATCCGGGTCCTTGCTCCCGAGAACCCTGCCGTCAGCACTCCCCAATCCTCTTGGTTCGAAAAGCACGGCGTCGCCGGTCTCTTCGC
>JALZFK010000182.1 GCA_030861585.1 Actinomycetota bacterium
ACATATATATCTGCGGGCATCAAGGCGTTATTTCACGTGCTCAGGACTGATTATCAAGATATTCCCCTTCTTCCCTAAAGGAAAGGAGACATCACGGCTCCGAAATGTGGTGCGAAAGCCAAGAAAAGGGACTTGTCTATACGGGTACTGGGCTGGCCTATGACGTGGTATGCATTGCGCATATAGTTTAATCCGATTGGGAGGCGGCAATAAAGTCTTTCTCGAAGAAGAACTTCACGAGAAAGGAGAAGGTGCTTTGAATCTACGAGAGTCGGTTGCGGTCGTAACGGGGGCGAGTCGGGGTTTAGGGGCTGCGATAGCCGAGGAGTTCGGTCGCGGGGGCGCCAAGGTGGTGGTCAACTACGCCGGCAGCCAGGAGCCGGCCGAAGAGGTAGCCTCGAAGATCAACGAGATCGGAGGCGGGGGCGAGGCGATCGTGGTCCAGGCGGACGTCTCGGACCCGGAGCAGGCGCAGAGCCTGATCGACGAGGCGGTGGAGCAGTTCGGCCGCGTGGACATCTTGGTCAACAACGCCGGCATAAACGTCGACAAGCCGATAGATCAGATGGAGATAGAGGACTGGGACCAGGTCGTTCAGCTGGACCTGAACGGCGTCTTCTACGCTACGCACGCGGCGTTGCCGCACATGATAGAGCAGGAGAACGGCGCGATTGTCAACATAAGCTCCGTTGTGGGCGAAACAGGAAACATAATGCAAGCCAACTACTCGGCGGCTAAGGCCGGTTTGCTCGGCTTTACCAAAACGGCCGCCCTAGAACTAGCTCAGAACAACATCACCGTCAACGCGGTAGCGCCTGGCTTTACGGAAACGGACATGGTCGGCGCAATACCGGAGGAAGTTCAGGAGCAGATCCTTAAGACGATCCCTCTCGGCCGCTTCGGAAAGCCCGAAGAGGTCGCTCAAGCAGTCCGGTTCGTCGTCGAGAATGACTATATAACCGGCGCCACGCTCGACGTTAACGGCGGCGTGGGTATGAGGTAACAACCTCTACAGTCGAACCTACGCCGGCCTCCTCTCCGGAATAGGGAGGAGGCCGGTGCTTTGTAGTGCGCTCCCGACGGTCCACCCGAACTATCCGACCTAAGCACGAACCGATGCTACGGCTCCAACAAACCATATCCTGCTATACGTAGAAAGCGTATCTGCATTTAACACATAGATTCGACTTATACATAATCATTGGTTATAATTATCGATCGTTGCGAGAAGGTAGAACCGAGTTTACGCTGGTCGTAGGTCGGTAGTATCCGAGAAGAGAGGTGGTCGCGTGGGCAGACTCGACGGACGGGTGGCGGTGGTAACCGGCGCTGCCAGGGGCATCGGGGCCGCGGAAGCGATAAGGTTGGCACAGGATGGGGCCAACGTCGCGGTTTTGGACCTCACCGAGGAAGCCGGTCGGGAGACGGTCGAGGCCGTCCGGGCCATGGGTTCTGAGGCCATCGCGGTCGGGTGCGACGTATCGAACGCCAAGGAGGTCACGGCAGCGTTTGAGAAGGTTGGGGACCACTTCGGTCGGATCGACATTTTGATCAACAATGCGGGGCTTTTGAGGGATAACCTGTTGTTCAGGATGAGCGAAGAGGACTGGGACACGGTGCTCGACGTGCACATGAAGGGCAGCTTTTTGTGCACTAAGGCGGTTCAGAAGTACATGGTCGAGCAGGAGTACGGCAAGATCATAATGACCTCCTCGATCGTCGCTTTGGGGAATAAAGGGCAGCTTAACTACTCGGCGGCGAAGGCGGGCTTGCAGGCGATGGCCCGAACGCTCGCGCTGGAGCTCGGGCGATTCAACGTCAACGTCAACGCGATCGCACCTGGCTGGATCGAGACCGAGATGACCAAGGAGGCCGCCGAAAGAGTTGGTATGTCGATGGAGGAGATGAAAGAGCGGTTCGCCAAGAATATCCCACTGAGGCGCTTCGGCCGGGTGGAAGACATCGCCAACGTCGTCGCCTTCCTCGTCTCCGACGAGGCCTCGTACATCAGCGGTGAGACCATCTACGTCGCTGGCGGGCCTTCCAGTTCGGTGATTTAGAGCTGGTCATCTAGTCAGCATTACAGCCACTTGGCTCTTGCTGGGGCTCTTTTGGCGGCGGGATGGGGCTTGCGCCTCATCCGCCGCTTCTCTTGCGGGTTCAGGACGATCTTGCCGGTCGTTTGGCGGCCTTCGAGGGCCTCGTGGGCTTGGCGGGCTTGATCTAGCGGGTAGCGGGCGCCGATGGTG
>JALZFK010000205.1 GCA_030861585.1 Actinomycetota bacterium
TCGCGCCAGGTGAAGGCGTTGTTTAAAAGGAAGTTGCTCAATATGCTCAACCCTACGGCTACCATCCAGGCCACGGTTGGGTTGGCGTTGAAATACTCGACGAGGGTTATCAGGGTGAGCATGTTCACAAACACCCCCGAGGCCCCTACGAGGGCGAACTTCCAAAAACGCCCCGCCGAAGGCACGTACCAAAAGAGGCTGGCTATGTGTGCTAGGTACTCCAGACCCTGCCGGAAGTTAGCCTTCGAGACCCCGGCGTTCCTCGCCTGAAAGTTCAGCGGCACCTCGACCACCTTCAGCTCCGGGGCGCAGACCAGGATTTCGAGCAGAATCTTAAACCCTGTCGGCCTGAACTGAATACCGGCGATGGCCGCGTTCCTGACGAGGAAGAAACCCGTCATAGGATCGCTAGTCTTCCTCGCTTCCTTGAAGACGACTTGGGCCAGGTACTTGCTGCCGATGGAGACTACCCTGCGCGTCGGCCCAGGGAGGCCGGCATAGCTACCGCCCCGCGCGTAGCGGCTCGCCACCACCACGTCCGCTCCCGAAGACCGTATCTCCTCGAGCATCTCGCGCACCTTTCTGGGGGGGTGCTGCAGGTCGGCGTCCATCACGCAGGTGTACTCACTCTCGTTGGCGACCGCGTCCATGCCGGTCGTCACGGCCGTCGAGAGGCCGCCCTGCTCAGCCTCCTCGCGGCGGATCAGGACTACCCGAGCGTCCTCTTCGCTTAGGGCTTGGATCACCTCCGGCGTCCGGTCGGTCGAGTCGTCTACGAAGACCACCCGATAGTCCACTCCCGATAACGCCTCCCCGAGCTCGCGCACCAGGCGAGGGACGTTGCCGACCTCGTTGCGCGTCGGGATGACCAACGTCAGAAAGCTCCTCTCAGTCGCCCGCGCGCTCGCCAAGGTCTGCTTCTCCGGTCTCATGATCCGCCTAGGCTAGCATATGTGGCAATCGAGCCCAAAACGTGTGCTAATCCCGAGTAAACTTATACGGCGACTCGTAGAAAGAAAGAACAGAGGAGGAGGCGGGAGATGGCTAACGAAGAACGGGCGCACGTTTATGTCTCGGGGCAGGTGCAGGGCGTGAGCTTCCGCGACGCGACGCGCCAGCAGGCCGAGGAACTCGGCCTGGGCGGCTGGGTACGCAACCTCCAAGACGGCCGGGTTGAGGCGGTCTTCGAAGGCGAATCCGAGACGGTACGCCAGATGATCGAGTGGTGCGAAAGCGGCCCGTCGAGCGCGGACGTCGATGACGTCTCCGTGGAACAGGAAACGCCAGAAGGCCTCTCCGGCTTCGAGGTCCGGTGAACCACGCACCGGCGAACGGCGTACCTGACGATCTCAGACGCCTCCTCGACGCGTCGGGGGCAGAGATCTCCTTTCGCCGACCCATAGACTACGGTACCCAGTACCTCGTAACCCGCGGCCCAGACACCGCGACTGTGAACGTCTACACCTCCGGGAAAGCCTCTATCGGAGGCAAAGCTTCAATGCTACTGGACATGCTCGAGAACTGGCGGCTGGCTCGGGCGAACGCCGGAACGGCGCGCTCGCGTAGGCCAGCGATCCCCGTCGAGCCGGACGTAACGCCGCGGGTGGGCACGGACGAGGCCGGTAAGGGCGACTACTTCGGGCCGTTGGTGGTCGCGGGGGCGCGGGTTTTGGGCGAAAGAGCAGCCCGAGAGCTGCAGGAGATCGGGACGAGAGACTCTAAAACTTTGAGCAACCCCGCAGCCATTGACCTCGCACGCCGCATCACAGAATCTATCGGCTCGGAGAACACGCGCGTCGTGGTCCTCCATCCCCGAGAGTACGAGGCGCGCAGGAGGGCCGCCGATAACAACGTCAACAAACTTCTGGCTGAGGTTAACGTTCAGATATTTGATGAGCTTAAAGATGAAGTTAAGGTTTTCGTTCTAGATGAGTTCGGGAAGGCGGCATCTTCGTATGTGGGGCCCCAGCTGCCGTCGAATGTACGGCTAGTGGTGAGACCTGGGGCGGAGGATGACGTGGCGGTTGCGGCGGCTTCAATCCTGGGGCGAGCACGGTATCTGAGGGAGATGGAGACCCTTTCGGAGAAGGTGGGGTTCGAGCTGCCCCGGGGGTCGACTCGCGTCTTAGAAGCCGCCCGGCGGGTGGTCGAGGAGCGCGGGTTCGAGGGGCTCGCGGAGGTGGCGAAGGTGCATTTCGGCACTACGGCCCGGGTGCTCGAGGCGTCAGAGAAGACCGGTGGGTGAGGAGGGGCTTGTGATCGACCTTCGCAGCGATACCGTGACCCGGCCGACGAAGGCGATGCGTTGCGCCCACCTCGATATCAGCGATCGGGAGATAGATGCTGTCGTGGAGGCTGCGGCCGGGCTCGCCGCTCACTCCCTCGAACCGTGACGCCGGGCTTACAGATCGAAGTTCGCCCCGCCGCCCCTGGTGAACTCGCCGAACCTCTTACCCTCCTCGAGGCGTTCCTGAGGAATGGCGAACCCGTACCGCTACCATTCGTTCAGCAACTGAAGGTGGCCGTCGAAAGGGGAGACCTGGAGGTGCTCGTGGCCCGGGCGGAGCCGGGGGTAGAGCTCGTTGGGGTCGCCGTGGTCGCCTTCCGGCCCAACGTCTCTGCGGGTGCTCCCTTCGGGAACATCGAAGAGCTCTACGTCAGCCAGGATGCGAGGCACCAGGGCGTTGGTCGAGCACTGCTCGACGCG
>JALZFK010000241.1 GCA_030861585.1 Actinomycetota bacterium
GGCTATACTCAGAGTACAAGGCCTGGTGCGACGAGACGGGGCATGCCAGGAAGAGCATGAACACTGTTAAGCAAGATTGGGAACGGCTCGGGTTCAAGCTGGAGAAGCGGAGAGACGCCAACTACTATAAGGGCGTCACCTTGAAAGGCGCGGCTGGAGGGTATGGTGCTTAGTCTCTGTGGAAGCGCTGTGGAAGACTTGTGGAAGCGCGCCTCCACAGCACTTCCACAGCGCTTCCACACACGAGAAGAAAGGTAGGGATCTGTGGCAAATATCCAGCCGATTCGCGAGTTCTTCTCCAACAACGGGCCCCTTGCCAAGGTTGTAGGAGAGGGGTACTCCCGCCGCGACGAGCAGGTTCGGATGGCCGAGGCCGTCGAGGAGGCCCTCGAAGACGGAGAGCTCCTCCTCGCCCACGCCCCCACAGGGACGGGCAAGAGCTTCGCGTACCTCGCCCCGGCCCTCCTGAGCTCCAAGAAGCTCATCGTCTCGACCGCGACGAAGGCGCTCCAGCGCCAGCTGGTCGAGAAGGACCTGCCTATCGTGGCTTCGGCCATGCGGTGCGCTGGGCTCGAACCCCCCCGCTTCGCTCTGTTGAAGGGGCGTTCTGACTTTCTATGCGACCGGAGATTCGAGGAGTACGTCGACCACGCTTCCTTGCAAGATCTCGAAATCATGGACGACCTAGGGGCTTGGCGGTCTCAGACGTTGACCGGAGACAAGGAGGAGCTACCGTTTGCGGCGCCTCGGTTCTGGGCCGACGTCGCGGCCGATTCTGAGGACTGCCACGGGAAGAGCTGCCCGTTTGCCGGTAGGTGTCACTACTTCTCGCACAAGGACCGCGGCGTAAGCGCCGACGTTATCGTCGTCAACCACGCCTTACTCCTGGCGAACCTCGCGTCCGGAGAGGCCGTCTTCCCGATGGCGGGACGTCACATCGTGCTCGACGAGGCGCATCGGATCGAGGATTACGCCGCTGAGGCTTTGGGCTGTAGGGTGTCCAAACACCGCATCAACTATGTCTTGCGGGCAATCGAGCGCAAGGTAACGGCCATCGGCAAGTTCACCGCCCGCGCCCGCGAGTGTGCCGAGAGCTTCTTCGAGGAGCTAAAGAGCTTTCGCGACTTAGGTAACGACAAGACGGCGCCGCCGTCCTATGGACCGCTCTTAAGGGCGCTCGTAGCCCTCTCCGAGCTGGTCGCGAACAACCCGCGCGAGGAGGTTAACGCGCTCCAGGGGATGATCCTAAAGCTCATGGGCGATCTCAAGGGCTTCTACCAGTCCCTTGAGGATACGCACGCCTACGCTATCCAGGAGGCGCCTTTTCGGTCAGGTCCCCCGGTGCTTGCCAGCTGGCTGGTCGACCCGTCGTTTGCTTTCGGGAGGCTTGTCTGTGACCGCGAAGATGACGCCGGTATCGTCCTGACGAGCGCCACCCTGGCCATCGGGGGCAGGCTCGACTACCAGCGCTCGCGGCTGGGCGTAAACCGGCTGCCTATGACAGCCCACGAACATAAGGGTCGTGAGATCTTCGACTACGCGAATAACTGCCTGGTCTACCTGGCCGAGGATCTCGCCCAGCCGACACAGCAGAACGCCGACGTCTTTGTGGAGCAGTCGTTGTACCGGACGGCTGAGCTGGTGGGTGCTAGCGGCGGTCGCGCCTTGGTCCTGCTCTCGACCCATAAGGCCTTGAGGCGCTTTAGGGAGGTTTTCTCGGACCTCGTGGAGCCTTATCCGGTCCGCTTCCAGGGAGACGCAGGTACGGGGCAGTTGATCGAGTGGCTCAAGTCCACGAGCGGGGCCGTGTTGGTGGCGACGCGTAGCTTCTGGGAGGGCGTGGACGTCCCCGGGGAGGCTGTAAGCCTCGTGGTGGTGGACAAGGTACCGTTTGCCCCGCCAAACGACCCGCCTGTTGCCAAGCGCCTTGAGCTTTGCGAGCGCGACGGCGGTAACGGTTTTATGGACGTGTCGTTGCCGCAAGCGTTGATGGCCATACAGCAGGGGTTGGGCCGCCTGATACGCACCCACACAGACAAGGGGGTAATCGCCATCTTAGATAGCCGTGTGACTTCAAGGCCGTGGGGGCGGATGGTGCATGCGGTCCTCCCGGATGGCGCCCCACTAACCGCGAGAGTAGGGGACGTTGGTTTGTTCTTCGCGGAGAAGGGGGCAGCGTGAACGAAGTGGGTCGTACCCGTGCCGAACTTGTGATCCAGCTTGAACGGCTGGAAGCCCGCGAAGAATTCGTGCAGGCGCAGAGGGCCGAGGCTACCGGTCGGCTGAGAGAGATCGCCCACGAAAAAGAGGGCGACCAGGGGGTATCGGCGTGAGCTCCCGCGTACTTTTGCTTGCGTGCGGTCTCACTATCCACACTGAGGCCAGACAGGAGGCGCCGTGAGTTCGGGACGTTTCCCAACGCGTGGACAAGCCGCGGCCTTAAACCCAGGGGAAAACGGTAGCAAGCGGCGAAGAAGGGGCCGGGAAGTTAGGGAAACGAAGCAGCAAGAAGCTCTTCGCCAAAGGAGTTCCCGACCCCTACCATGACGGCGTCCTACTCCTACCCTTGTCACAGGCATAACTAAACCCCTCAGCAACCGCGAGCCGGGAATGGTGGTAAAGAGCCCGGCTCGCCAAAGAACATCGGGACCGACCTCATGCTGTTAGAGACAGGGTACAGGGAGAAGCCGCTCCGACTAGGGGACAGGATATAAGCGTCAGAGCGCATGCGCATGAGCAATTCGACCTATTTTGGGAGTAGAAAAGGGCCGGGTATGCCCATGAAAACCCGGCCCCTTGTCCCTCGGATGCCACCGGGTAGGAGGTGGCTACCCCTCTTAGCGTATCTACTTATCTTAAGAGGACTATGAGAAGCGGGCTCTATCATACTCGTCGCCGACTACACCACCCTCCTGAGCAGGGACCAGGGGCCGGGAATGGCTGGAACAGGAAGAAGAAGACCTTCACAGGAAGAAGAAGACCTTTACAGTAGTCCCGGCCCCTGCTGCTGCAAGGGTGCCACCCGGGAGGTGGCTACCGCATTAAGGTAGCTACGTATCTTAAGAGGACTATGAGAAAGTGAGCTCTATCCCCAACTCGTGCAAAACGACGCCCTGGGCGGCGAGGTCGTGGTCGATGGTGCTGGGGACCGGGTGTACGCGTGGGATGGGAAGAAGG
>JALZFK010000255.1 GCA_030861585.1 Actinomycetota bacterium
GTCGCTCCTGGCGTCACCTGGCGGCTCGACGGCCTTGTCGTGCCACTGCAACATGCGCTGGGTCTGGGTGAAGGATCCGTCCTTCTCTGCGATGAGCGCGCAGGGCATGAAGAAGACCTCCGTGCCGTTCTCCTCGGGGTCAACCCCGTCGGACTTCCAGGCGGTGGCGGTCTCGATCTCGAAGGCGTCCAGCACCACGAGCCACTCCAGGTTCCGGATGCCATCGCGCGCCATGCGGGCGTGAGGACCTCCGACCGCGAAGTTCTGGCCAAAGACGAAGCAGCCCTTGACGCCACCGTCCTTCATCGCCATGATCGACGGGTAGTAGGAGTGGTCGCCGGAGAGGCGCGGGAAGTAGTCGAAGAGTTGGCCATTCTCGGCGTCGAAGTCCTCGCCGTACCAGGCCTTCATCTGGCTGGTTATGTACTTGGGGAAGTTGCTCAACCACCCCGTACGGGCGGTCTCGTCCTCTACGTAGTCCTCCCACGTGTCGTGTTCCTTGTTCACGTCCGGCATCATCAGATAGCCGGGGAGGATGTTGTAGAGGGTCGCGATGTCCGTCGAGCCCTGGATGGTCGCGTGCCCCCGCAGCGCCATGACCCCACCTCCGGGCCGACCGATATTCCCTAGGAGGAGCTGCAAGATGGCCGCGGTGCGGATGATCTGGACGCCCTTGGAGTGCTGGGTCCAGCCGACGGCGTAGCAAAACGCCGTCGTACGATCCCGCCCGGAATTCTCGCAGATGGTCTCGGCGACCTTGAGGAAGGCCTCTTTCGGGCAGCCGGTCACGCGCTCGACCATCTCCGGGGTATACTTGGAGAAGTGGCGCTTGAGGATCTGGAACACGCAGCGCGGGTGCTCGAGGGTCTCGTCGGTCGGACGCTCCTCGCCCTCCGGCTCGACGTCCTCCCCCCCGCCGCCCTCTGAACCGGAGCCCGTGATCGCGCCCTGACTCCCCCCCACGGGCGCGTAGTCGATGGGCGCGCCCTCGTAACGCCAGGAGCTTATATCGTACGCCTGTTGCTCTTCACCCCAGCCGACGAAGAGGCCCGTCTCGTCGACGTCCTCGTAGTCCTCGGTTATGAGGGTGGCGGCGTTGGTGTAGTTGACGACGTACTCCCTGAAGTACCGCTCGTTCTCGATCACGTAGTTTATGAGCCCGCCCAGGAAGGCTATGTCCGTCCCTGCTCTGATCGGGGCGTAAATGTCGCACATAGCGGAGGTGCGCGTGAAGCGTGGATCGACGTGGATGAGTTTGGCGCCCCTCTCGCGGGCGAGCATCGGGTGCCTGAAGCCGACCGGGTGGGCCTCGGCCATGTTAGAGCCCTGTATGATTATGCAGTCGGCGTTCTGCAGGTCCTGCAGGGTGGTGGTGGCGCCGCCCCTACCGTACGTGATGCCCAGACCGGGCACCGTGGAGCTGTGTCATATTCGCGCCTGGTTGGTGATCCGCGTGAACCCCAACGTGTGGAGGAGCTTGGTGATGAGGTAGTTCTCCTCGTTGTCTATGGTTGCCCCGCCGATGGAGACGGCCGCCAACGAGCGGTTGAGCTTCTTGCCCTCCTCGTCGGTCTCCTCGAAGGTCTCGTCGCGGGTCTTCTTGACGCGATCGGCGATCATGTCCATCGCCTCGTCCAAGGAGAGGTCCTCCCAGTGATCCGAGTAGGGCCTGCGGTACTTGACCTTCGTCCAGCGGTGCGGCGAGACGAGCATCCCGTAGATCGCCGAGCCCTTCGGGCACAGCGTACCCGCGTTTATGGGGCTGTCGGGGTTCCCCTCGACGTCTATGATGCGCCCCTCGCGGTGGTAGACCAAGGTCGAGCAGCCCACCGCGCAGTAGGGGCAGACGCTTACCGACTTCTTCACGCCGGGGTCGTTGATCCGGGCCCTAAGCTCGCGGCTCGCCGGGCTCACCGGGTGCTTCACCTTGACGCCGACGTGGTTCTTGATCTTGGACCACAACCCCTCAGCGTCGGTTACCTTGAGGAACATGCCTCGCTCCTTCCCTTCTAGTAATTCATCCCTCTGGGTCTCCCCCGACAATTCTATACGTATTGTTCTCCACGCGAAACCGTTTTCGTTCACAAATCATGGGCAAAGTACGGTCCGAGGCTTTGAGGCACGCGAAGAGCGTCGTGCGAGGTTTGAATTGTGCAAGATCTGGATATTTGATACGGTGTAGCGGTAATTAGGGGAGATCAGGGGAAAGGAGGTCCAGTAGGGTACGCTCGACCGCGGGAGACGTTTCGCCTCCCACAACCCCACGGGATAGGCCCAAGTCAGATAACTTCTCGAGAGTGAGCCCGCAGCGGGCGACACCTTCGCGAGGGCGAGAAAGGGGTGGTTACTTAGTGAAAGCCGTAGTGTACAAGGAGCCGTTCAACGTCGACGTCGAAGAGGTCGATGACGCGAAGATTCAGGATCCGACCGACGTGGTAATCCGGGTCACGTCGACGGCTATCTGCGGGTCGGACCTGCACATGTACGAAGGCCGGACCGTCGCCGAGCCGGGGATCGTCTTTGGCCACGAGAACATGGGCATCGTCGAGGAGGTAGGATCCGGGGTCGGGTCTTTGAGCCCCGGCGATCGCATCGACCTGCCCTTCAACGTGGCCTGCGGGTTCTGCAAGAACTGCGAGGCCGGGAACACCGGCTTCTGCCTGACCGTCAACCCGAACGGTGCCGGCGGCGCGTACGGCTATGTGGGTATGGGCCCGTACACCGGCGGACAGGCCGAGTACCTGAGGGTACCCTTCGCCGACTTCAACGCCTTGAGGCTGCCGGGTTCGGAGGACGACGAGTTCGAGAACGACTTCATACTGCTCTCGGACATCTTCCCCACGGGTTGGCATAGCGCCGTGTTGGCCGATGTGCAACCCGGCGATTCCGTCGCCGTCTATGGTACGGGGCCGGTGGGCCTAATGGCCGTGTACTCTTGCCTTATCAAAGGTGCTGAGCGGGTGTTCGCTGTCGACAGAGTGCAGAACCGCCTGGACCTGGCCGAGAGCATCGGCGATGGTGCTGTGACAGCGGTCAACTTCGACGAGGTCGACCCGATCGAGTACATCAAGGAGCAGACGAACGGCGAGGGGACAGATAAAGGCATCGATGCGGTCGGTTACCAGGCGACAGTCTCCGGTGGCGACGAGGAGCAGCCGGCGATCGTCTTGAACAGCCTCGTCGAGACCGTGCGTCCGACCGGCAGGCTTGGGGTGGTCGGCCTGTACGTCCCCGAGGACCCCGGCGCGCCGACCCAGGAAGCCGCCGAGGGGCGTCTGTTGTTCGAGATCGGTAGGTTCTTCGAGAAGGGCCAGAGCATGGGCACTGGCCAGGCCAACGTCAAGCAATACAACCGAGCCCTGCGCGACCTCATCGCCCAAGGACGCGCCAAGCCGAGCTTCGTTGTCTCCCAGGAGCTGCCGCTGGACGATGCGCCAGACGCCTACCAGAGGTTCGACAACCGCGAGGAGGGCTACAGCAAGGTCGTCCTGAAGCCCGGTCAATCGTAACGCGCCCGAGCGCAAAAACCCGAGAGGGGCGGTAGCGCACCGTGCTACCGCCCCTCTTATTCGTATGCGCTGCTAAACTTGGCTGGCAGGATTCGAGACCTGCGAGCGAGAGAGGCGCATGCTAAAGAAGGCAAAGGCCGGGGGCAAGCCCCGGCCCGGAAGCAAGACGAAGACGCGGGTGCGGGTGGTCGAGGAGGGTCACGCCCGCGTTCGGCCAGATACTTTGGCGACCGAGGAGCCGATGGAGATCCGCCTGCTCTCCGGCGAGACCAAGCAGACCGTCGCGGTCACCATGCGGACACCGGGGGCGGACTTCGAGCTCGCCGCCGGGTTCCTGTATGGGGAAGGGATCGTCTCCTCGCGCGAAGACATCCTCAAGATCAGCTACTGTGTGGATGCCGACCTCGACGCCGAGCAGCAGTACAACATAGTGAACGTGGAGCTGCGTGACGGCCTCGACTACGACCTCAGGCCCCTGGAACGCCACTTCTACACAACGAGCGCCTGCGGTGTGTGTGGGAAGGCGAGCCTCGAACAGTTAGAGCTGCGCGGTTGCCCGGTGATCCCGGCAGGACCGGAGGTGACGCCGGAGACGATCTACTCGCTGCCAGAGAAGCTCCGGGAGGCACAGGGGCTCTTCGAGGCGACGGGCGGGCTACACGCGGCGGCACTCTTCGATGCAGATGGGAACCTGGTAGCCCTCAAGGAGGATGTCGGGAGACACAACGCCACCGACAAACTCATCGGGTGGGCGCTGCTCGAAGGCGGGGTGCCTCTTAACAACCGTATCGTCATGGTGAGCGGTCGCAGTAGCTTCGAGATCTTACAGAAGTGCCTGACCGCAGGAGTGCCCATAGTGTGCGCGATCTCCGCCCCGAGCAGCCTGGCCGTGGAGGTAGCCCAGCAATTCGGGATGACGCTGGTCGGTTTCTTGCGGGGCAATCGCTTCAACGTTTATAGCGGATACGAAAGAATTCACGCGCAGGCTTAAAACAAGGGAAGACGCTTGTGCAGCCTCTATAGATTGATAGAGAAGAAAAAGGGGAATAAGAATCTGGACAGGACGCGGTAGGGTGCGTTAGGGAAGGAGGAGCAAATGTCGAGTCAAGCAGCCAGTTCGGCCACTCCAAACCGGTGGGTGGTTGCCACGGCAGATTAAAGTCTCGGCAAGAGCAGGCAGGGTACTTTGGGGAAAGGAGGAGTCAAGTGGCAAGTCAAGCAGCAAATCAGAACGTCACCAACCGGTGGTTGATCGCCGCGGCGGGGGTGCTGA
>JALZFK010000279.1 GCA_030861585.1 Actinomycetota bacterium
CGTCGCGCCCAACCACGTTAGCTACCTCGACGCGTTCGCCGTCGCCGCGGCGTTGGACTACCGGCGGCTGCGCCAGACGTACTGGGCCGGCTGGGTGGGTGCGGCCTTCGGCAATCCGCTCAACCGCCTGGTGAGCCGACTCGCGCAGACGGTACCGGTCGATCCAGATCGAGCCGTCTTCTCGAGCCTGGCCTTCGGGGCCGCGGTGCTCGAGCGTGGTAACAACCTGATCTGGTTTCCCGAAGGACAGCGCTCGCCCACCGGCGAGCTACAGGGGTTCAAACCCGGTATCGGCATGCTACTAGACCGCTTCCGCGTGCCGGTGGTGCCGGTAGCCATCCACGGTACGCGCGAGGCGATGCCGCCTGGGAGGGCTCTGCCGTATCCGAAGAAGGTCACGGTCGAGTTTGGCCGGCCGCTAGAGGTCGAGGAGCTCGAGCGGCCGGGTGAAGGTGAGCAAGCTCAAGACCGGATCATCCAGGCCCTGCACGACCACGTGGCGAAACTGCTGGACGGTAGATCGTGACCGGCCGCCTCGGCGGTAAGGCCTCGTAGCCGGGCGGTAACTCGCTGTCCGCATGTAGACGCGGCGCGCCATCGCTACGTATAGAGCAATCTCCATCTCGGCCGGTGCCGCGTTCGAGACCACCCTGAAAAGGAAAAACGTTTCTAAAACCTCCCCAAATCCCCGATGTTGCCGATGACGCCGAGCTTCAAAAGCTTACGGCCTCTTGGTGAAATTTTCGTTAAGTCACACCGAAATCTTTGTTAGACTCCGCCTTCTATGGAATCCGAAAACAACGGGCCGGGTACGCGGAGAACTCCCCTCTTGTGCCGTCGCGACTGGGTATACCTGCTCAGTCTCTTGATTCCCTTAGTCGCGTACGACCTGACTTTGAAGAGGTTACTCATCGTTATTTGGCCCGAAGACCCGGGGTTTTGGGGAGGTCTCGACCTGCTGCGGTCGGACCTGCTGTTCAGCCTAGGGTACACGTCGCTTTGGATAGGACTGTTTGCGGCAGCAAGAAGTGTCCCCTCCCGCCGACTCGTCGTCGGCCTCCTTCATGTGACGACGATCTTCGTTGCGCTGATCACGACGTGCGCCTACCAGTATTTCAAGGTCACCGGCTCGACGCTAGACTCCGATTACATACTGCTCTGGCTCTCCTCTCCCCAAGGAACGGGAGGCGCCATAGCGAGCGGGGCCTCGCCGGGTCTCTTGATCCTGATCTCGACCATCCTCGTTTACGGGGTTCTGGGTCCCCAGTTGGTGACACGCCTCTTCGCTCGATGGCGCGGTTGGTCCAACGCCGACGTTCGGCGGACGACGAAGGTCTCCTGGCTTCGCCTCGCCGGCGTGGTGATTACGGCGTATGCGCTGTTCTCGCTCTCGTTGCTGCCCAGCACCGGAATTAGGGCGGGCAACTCCTTTTCTCGAGACGCGGTCATCAATATAGTAATGACCGCGGCCGCGGTGGCGGAGGATGAGGAAGGGCTCCCAGATGTAGCCGCCGAACCACTCGACCCGCCCCCGGAGGCGAGCCTCTCGCCTACCACCGAGACCGAACGGCGCAACGTCGTCTTGATCTTCCTGGAGTCGACCCGGGCGCGGGCTACCACCCCTTACAACCAGGAGCTCCAAACCACGCCCTTCCTTAACGAGCTGGCAAAGAAGAGCCTCCTGGCCGAGCGGGCCTACGCGGTCGTTCCCCACACCCACAACGCCCTCACCACAACCAACTGCGGCATCGAGCCCCCACTAGATCGCTGGGGGACCATATCGTTGGGTGCTCGCGACGATGGCGTGCCCTCCACCTGCCTGGCCGAACTCCTGGGTAAGAGAGGATACAACTCCGTTTACTTCATGTCGCAGGCTTCGACCTTCGAAAGAAGCCCGAAGATAATGGAGAACCTGGGCTACGGTGAGTTCTACTCGGTCGAGACCATGGACAAGGAGGGGTTCGAGCAGACGAACTACTTCGGCTACGAAGACGACATCATGCTAAAGCCCAGCGAGGAATGGCTCGAAAAGCAGAAAGAGTCGGGCCAACCTTTCCTGGCCACTTACCTCACCTCGGCTCCCCACCACGAGTACCTAGCCCCCCAGAAGCGCTACGGGCGCGTGCAGTACACCGACGACGATCTGGTAAACCGCTACCTTAACGCCGTCCGCTATGAAGACTTCTTCCTGAAGAACCTCTTCGATCAGTACAAAAAGCTGGGGCTGTACGATGATACGGTCTTTATCATCCTCGGCGACCACGGCGAAGGTTTCGGCGAGCACGGTCGCTTCCAGCACGACAACGTACCCTACCAAGAGGGCCTGAGGATACCCATGATCGTTCACGACCCCAAGCAGTTCGAGAATGGCGCACGCGTCACGGTCCCGGTGAACCAACTGGACATACTCCCGACCGTAGCCGACCTATTGGGTTACGAGGTAGAAGGCGGAGAGTATAAAGGCCGTTCGCTCCTCGGGTCCCTGCCCGAAGGCCGCCCCCTCCCGTTCAGTTGCTGGAACGAGAGCGGGTGCCTGGCGAGTCTCAAAGGGACAGAGAAGTACATCTACCACTTCGACGATAAGCCCGAGGAGGTCTTCGACCTCTCCACAGATCCCACCGAACGCCAAAACCTCGCCGGAGAGTATTCTACCGAAGAGCTAGAGAAGCGGCGACGCGAGCTCCTCGAATGGCGCGCACAGGTGGACTCCAAGTACGGTATGCAGGTCTCTGAATAAGGCGCGGGGGACTACGAGCCGCTCAGCATTTGCCTGCGGGAACAACTTTGAGGCCGCGGTGAGGGGTTTGGGAGGTTGTTGGAGGATAAGGAGATCCAGGACCAGTCCTCCTACCGTGGTGTTTACGCCTTTAGGATTAGGGGTATGAGTCTGAGTGAGCAGGCAAGCGAGTCAGCTCGAAAGGAGGCGAAGCGCGATGTAGTCGCGGCTTCAAGTCCCGAGGCCCCGGATAGATTGCCGGGGCCTCTTCCTTTGCCCACCCCGAGTACCCTTGGTAGGGGTACCCTACCTCCTTGGCGCAAACCCCAGCGAGCCCACCAATCAGTTGCGCTGAAAGCCAAACGCTAACGGACCGGGCAAGAAGCCGGCATGGCGTGGTCCGTATCTGTACGACAAATCCAAGACCGATCAAAGGATGACCCCCTAACGAACGCCTAAGGGTAGGTCTGCTTGGTGGGCATCAAGAGGGCTTCCTGAACGTTGACGTTCGCGGGTTGCGCGAAGGCGTAGATCAGGGCCCTGGCGATGTCTTCGCCTTGCAGGGCCTCGACCTGTTCGCGACTCTCCGTAACATCGATGTTGAACCCC
>JALZFK010000309.1 GCA_030861585.1 Actinomycetota bacterium
TCTTTGGGCTACTCGGTCACCAATAGCGGCGACTACGCCAGCCAGTGCGCGCCGGCCATCCAGTTCGGCATCACCGGCAACTTCCAAAACGCCCACAGCTTCGTGCAGTACGGAAGCGAGGCCGACGACTTCGAGCCGGGTGGTATAGAGGTTACCTTCGCTCCCCAGCAGGGTGTGGATTGCTCGAACGAGATTCAGCAGTCTTCGGCGGCTTCTTCCTACGGAGGCGGCTGGTAACAAACCCCGCGCACTAACGGCGAACCAACAAGGCGCCACGTAACAGAAGGGGTGGTCCCAAGTAAGGGGCCACCCCTCTGGTTTTGCCAAGAAGGTGAAAGGAGTTCGTGTGGCTCCACGATGAAGACCCACACTACAAAGCCACACGCTCGCCCATACCACTATTACTCTTGCGCACGACGCAGGGAACTACAGACGAAGTGGGACTGCGAGCAGCCGTCAATCTAAGATAGCAGAGCGAGAACTAGAAGCATTGAGAAATCAAAAAGAGCGCTTGGAGGAGCTGGAGAAGGATCGTGACGCCCTGCTCGAGTCGTGGGCCGAGATGGTACCGGCCGGCCTGGAGAACCTCTCCGGGGTAGAACGCAATAAGGTCTACAGAATGCTGAACCTGCTGGTCACGCCCGCCCCAGAGGGGTACGAAGTGAGCGGCGCTTTT
Organism: Actinomycetota bacterium; assembly: GCA_030861585.1. GTDB lineage: Bacteria > Actinomycetota > Rubrobacteria > Rubrobacterales > Rubrobacteraceae > Rubrobacter_F. The sequence continues at coordinate 677 of JALZFK010000309.1, forward strand.
TGTACCATGGAACCATGCGGCTTCTAATGACCCACGGCTACTTGCTCTCCGGCACGGGGAGCAACGTCTACGTCCAGAATCTCTGCCGGGCCCTCGTAAAGATGGACCACGAAGTGCACCTCCTTTGCCAGGAACCGGACCCCCTCTCTTACGACTTCGTAAACGAGCATCACCGGGCGAGTGGGGCGGGTGTGGAGAAGCTTGGGGAGCAGGCGCCGTCCTACCCTGGCTTCTGTGCCGTCTACCAGCCGCAGATAGGTGATCTTCTACCAGTCTACGTCTACGACGACTACCCCGGCTGGCGGGTGAAGACTTTTCTGGGCCTTACGGAAGCAGAGTTCGAGAACTACGTGACGAAGAACGTCGCCGCGGTGCGAGCCGTGCTCGAGCACTCTGGAGCCACGGGAACCGTCACGAACCACGCCTTACCGGGACCAGAGATAGCGCGTCAGGCACTCGCCGGTACCGGCGTCCCTTACGCTAGCATCGTCCACGGCAGTGCCCTGCAGTACGTGGCCCGGAAAAACGAGAAGTACATGGAGATCGCCCGCCGAGGGCTCGCAGGCGCCACGAACATCATCGCCCTCTCTAGCCACAGCGCCGGTACCATAGCCGAGGACTTCCCGAAGATGGCCGAAAAGACCCTAGCCCTCCCCGGTGGGGTAGACGCCGACCTCTTCCGCCCCGATGCCCTCGACCTCAGCGTAACGGAGAGGCTCGAAGGCGGTCCCGGACGCGGACCCGAAGAAGCCACGCGGCTGCGGAAGATCCTCGACGGTTTCCCCGAGACTGGCGACGCGGAAGATCTGACCAGAGAGCTTGCGGTTCTCTCAACCCGATACGAGCCGCGGCGGCACGATGCGGACGCTGGCATCCGCATACGGCGGTTGTTGCTCGACGACGCCCCGGTCGTTGTCTACGTAGGCAAGCTGATCCACTCCAAGGGCATCCACTGTCTGCTTTCGGCCTTTGCCCGGGTGCGCCGCCAGACGGAGGCACGGCTGCTCGTGATCGGCTACGGCACCTTCCGCGAGGGCCTCGAGACCCTAACGCATGCCCTCTCTTCAGGCAATCGGCACGTCGCTGAGTTGCTCGTGAGAGGCGGACGGCTCTTCGAGGGTGGGCCGGACTCGCCATTAGAACATTTCGAACTCTCTGACGAGCTGTTGCGCGATGCCGAAGGGATGGCCAGGGATATCGAATTCGTTGGGCCACTCTACCACGCGGAGCTCTCGCGCATTCTGCCGGCTGCCGAGGTCGCGGTGGTCCCCTCCATCTTTCCCGAGACCTTCGGGCTCGTGGCGGCGGAGTTCGGCGCCTCGGGGGTCCCGCCGTTCGT
>JALZFK010000286.1 GCA_030861585.1 Actinomycetota bacterium
CTCGCTATCGAGAGGAGCGTCAGTCCGCCGGCCAGCCCTGCCAGTACAACCTGCCCGTTCAAGACGCTAATAACCAAAACAGCGGCCGCCGCTATGCTCGCCCCCGCAGTGATGAAGAACTGAACCAGCACAGCATCATGCGGATCTATTGTGGGGGGCTGATGCTGCCTGCTTTCGCGCTCCGCCGTGGCTGTCTGCGAGGCTTCCAGTTCGGCGATCCGCTCCTCGAGCTCTGCGATGAGGCGTTTGTTCTCCCGGTTCGCTTCCCGCTCTTGGTCGAGCTCATCTCGGAGGTCCTCGACCCGATCCTCAAGCCCCCTGACGTAGCGCTCAGTCCTGGCCTCGTGCGACTCGTCGGCTGCACGGTCGCGGCGTGTCGCACTCGTAGTAGCGCTGTCGAGGTACACGAGCAGCCGACCATCGGGTGTGCGCTCGTGATCTAAGGTGCCGCGCTTCACGCGTTGGCGCACCGCGCTTTCGGAGATGCCCAACGCGCGGGCCGCTTCGGACACCGTCATACGGGTGCGGCGTCTGTCGTGTGGCTCGTCGGACACCAGGTTGCCCTCTCCGTCGGCTGCTACGGTCTTAATCCTGGACCATTGCCTCTATCGTCCAAGCTCTCATTCTAGGGCTTGCGCCAATCTAGGAAAAGCAACGGGACACGTTAGAGCACGATGTGCCAGCCTGGACGGAGATGATGATGGGCTAGGCGACCGAGCGCAGCAGCTTAAGCACGGCGCCTACGCCCGCGACGAGCAGCACGAACGGGATAACGAGCAACACTACGGGCGGCAATCCGCCGCTCGAAGGCAAGCTCTCAAGGGAAGTGCCGCTAGTCAATTGAGGCAGATCGGCGCAGGAGATTCCAGGAGGGACACCCTGCCCCTTTTTGACCTTGTCATGCACGAGGATGAAGCGGTGTTTGTCTTTCCCAAGGAGTTGATCGAGTGTTACGTCCTTGAGGGTTGTGGTGGCAGATCCCGTTCCATCGGCTTTGGCCACTATGGTGTTGAGGGGTATGGTCACCGGCGCGGTCCGCCCGGCTCGATCATCGGCGCAGGTCCCTCCTCCGTGGATGTGGTTGATGTGCTCGATGCCCTCTTGTGGGAAGCCCTTCATGTCTAGCTCCACCTTCACACCGTCCTCTACGGGGGTAAGGGTAGCAGTCCCGCTCACTCCCGAGTCGCGGCTCGGGTTAAGCTGGAGATTCACGCTCTTCGCATCGTCGGCCAGCGCGCTTCCAGCCAGAACCAGGGACGCCAATAATGTGGCGGCGAAAACCATCGTAGCCACTCTTTGCAGTCGGTACACGATCCTCCTTCTTCGCTCTTCAATAACAATCAAAGCACTCTTGCCCCACGCGAGTGCGCCCAGCTACTACCTTGTGTTAACTCCCCGTAAACCCTCGATCGTCTTGTAGTCCTTACCCAAGATGTCGTTGGATCGCTGCAGATGAGCAGCAGCTTCATCAACGAGGCGGTCGTAATGGTCGAAATCGTCCTGGGTCGCCGAGACGGGCTCGGCGGCCAGAGCGTACGCTAGTTGGGCAGCCTGGTGCAGGTCGTTGATCGCGGAAACGAACACATCCTTCTGCTCCGTGTACTTCTGAGGCGCCTTGAGATCGCTGGCTTGGTCGGCAAACCCCTTAAGGGCAGCTTGGTTGGCCTGCATTTTCGCAATGTCGCCGGCCGTGAGGATATCGTAATGCAGAAGCTTCTCGTGGCTATCGGAGAACACCTCTACAGACCTGGCTTGTATTTCACCAACCCCCTCAACGTATGAGGTCTGTTTGTCTAGAGACACAACGGGTTCTCGCTTGGCACCTGCTTTGGCTTGTTGCGACCGATCAGTGTGTTTTTGTTGATGTTCTTGTTGCTGGCGATCAGCGTCCGCCTGCTGACGTTGAGGAGGATTGTTGCCTTGCTCACCTGCCGTGTTGGGTTCTTCCGGTCTCGGCCTTTCTCCTTGTGGCCCGCTAGCATTGCCGCTTACCATGAGAGCCGCAACCGCACCCACACTTGCAGCCACGACGAACGCCAAAATCGCCGCCACAGCGTACACTAGTAGCCTTGTGGACAGCGAGCGCTGGTCCCACCATCCGCTCATACTCGGTAAGACCTCTGGCGTGGATTCTTCGTCACCGTGCTCACTTCATTTCCCTCAGAATGCAATATTAGCCACCGAGGTCGTTGCGACCTACGGTAGCCGATTGCCCTACTGACTCCCTCCGTCCTCTGTCCCAAGTGCCCAAGCGCGGAGCGGGAATCTTAGTCTCTATCCACCTTCACGCTGCAGTAACACTACAATAGACACATGATGCCCTTGACGCAAGTTGGAATTTGCTAACTTAGCGATTTATGCGTGTATCGTGAAACCTACCTGATGCTTCGTCTACAGGTGTTCGTCTCCCCGAACGGCGAACTCGACGTATGTGCGGCGCCGCGGGAGACCGTTTGTATATTCCACTTGCCAGTGCTCAAATGGCGGAAGGCGCTCACAATCTGCCTGCGCGAGAGATCCTTGACTCGGGTATTGGGCTCCGTTACGCTCGCAACAGATAAAGCCAGTAAAGGTGCATGGTGGGAAGAGGGGAAGTCTTGGTTGCGCCTGCTAGGGGAAAGCCAGGAGAGGAGGTCGCGCGTGTTGTAGGGGCGGCGTTGCTCGGCTGCTGCTGTGGGGTCTGTATCGGAAGGAGAATGCGTGATGGCGGGAGATCATGTACTGGCGATAGACCAGGGGACTACGGGGACCACGGTGCTGGTTCTCAACCACGACAGCGAGGTCGTCGGACGGGCCTACTCCGAGTTTACCCAGCACTACCCGCGACCCGGCTGGGTCGAGCACGACGCGAACGAGATCTGGGAGGTCTCCCGGCAGGTCGTCGGGACGGCGCTCGGAGAGGCGAACGTATCAGCCCGCAACCTCGCCGCGGTCAGCGTGACCAACCAGCGTGAGACCATCGTCCTGTGGGACCGTGAGACCGGGGAGCCGGTACACCACGCCATAGTCTGGCAGGACCGCAGGACGGCGGAGTTCTGCGACGAGTTGAAGGAGAGGGGCTTAGAGGACACCTTCAGGGACAAGACCGGGCTGGTTATCGACGCGTACTTCTCAGGGACCAAGGTCCGCTGGATGCTCGACAACGTCGAGGGCCTGAGGGAGCGGGCGAGGAACGGTGAGATCGCCTTCGGCACCATAGACTCGTGGATGGTCTGGAACCTCACCGGCGGGCAGGCCCACATAACGGACTACTCCAACGCCTCCCGCACGCTCATGTACAACATCTACGATCTGGACTGGGACGAGGAGCTACTGGAGATCCTGGATGTCCCGAGGGAGGTGCTCCCCGAGGTCAGGCCGAGCTCCCACGTGTTCGGCGAGACCGACCCGGACTCCTTCTTCGACGCCTCGGTCCCCGTAGCCGGGATAGCCGGGGACCAGCAGGCTGCCCTCTTCGGGCAGGCGTGCTACGAGCCGGGGCTCGCCAAGAACACCTACGGCACGGGCTCCTTCGTGCTCATGAACACGGGCACCGAGGGCGTCCCGAGCAACCAGGGTCTGCTAACCACCATCGCCTGGGGGATAGGGGACGAGCCGGTCGAGTACGCCCTCGAAGGAGCCATCTTCATAACCGGGGCCGCGGTCCAGTGGCTCAGGGATGGGTTGGAGATTATCGAGGACGCCGCCGAGACCGAAGAGTTGGCCAAGACCATTGACTCGAATGATGGAGTGTACTTCGTGCCCGCGTTGGTGGGGCTTGGGGCGCCGCATTGGGATTCCTACGCCCGGGGGACTATCGTCGGGATAACCCGGGGAAATACCCGGGCGCATTTGGCGCGGGCGGCGCTAGAGAGCATGGCCTATCAGACGCGCGACGTGGTGCGGGCGATGGAGCGTGACTCTGGTATAGAGGTCAAGGAGTTCCGGGCTGATGGCGGGGCAGTAGCAAACACCTTTCTCATGCAATTCCAGGCAGACATCCTGGGGGTCTCCGTTGAAGTTCCGGAGATTGTCGAGACCACCGCCGTTGGTTCGGCCTACATGGCGGGCCTCGCCACAGGATTCTGGGAGAGCAAGGAAGAGCTAGCCGAGAAGTGGAGCCTGCAGCGACGCTACGACCCGGAGATGGGCGAGGAAGAGCGCGAGCGGCTGCACCAGCTCTGGCTCAAGGCCGTAGAAAGGGCTAAAGGCTGGGAGCGCGAAGAACACGAGGCAGCAGAGCAAGCCTAAAACAGAGAATAGGGCTCGGGGCCTAAGGTCCTGATCCCGGGGAATGGAGTCTAATGAAGAAGGTCGTCAATGCCCCCGAGAGGGTCGTCGAGGAGATGCTGCGCGGGATGGAGCTCGCGCACTCCGAGCTCATTCGACTAATCCCCGAGCACAACGTCGTCGTTCGGGCTGACGCCCCCGTCCAGAACAAGGTAGCCCTCGTCTCGGGTGGCGGTTCCGGGCACGAGCCCACCCACGGCGGGTACGTCGGGCCTGGCATGCTTGACGCTGCCTGCGCGGGCCCGGTCTTCACCAGCCCAAACCCAGAGCAGATGCTGGAGGCGACGAAAGCCGTGGACGGTGGGGCCGGCGTCTTTTACGTCGTCAAGAACTACACGGGCGACGTTTTGAACTTCGAGATGGCCGGGGAGCTGGCCGAGGCAGAGGATATACAGACCGATTACGTGGTGATAAACGACGACGTGGCCGTAGAGGATTCCACGTACACGAGCGGGCGTCGCGGCATCGCGGGGACGGTCTTCGTACACAAGATCTGCGGCGCCGCGGCCGATGATGGGAAGGACCTCGCGGAAATAAAGGAGCTCGCCGAAAGGGTCAACTCGAACGTGCGCTCGATGGGTATGGCTTTGACGAGCTGCGTCCCTCCCGAGAGCGGGGAGCCGATCTTCGAGATAGGCGACGACGAGATGGAGGTCGGAATGGGCATCCACGGCGAGCCCGGCACCGAGCGCAAGAAGATAGAGCCTGCCGATTCGATGGTGGACGAGCTGCTGCAAAGGGTCCTCGGAGACGATGTGGACTACACGCAGGGGGACGTGGCGGTCATGGTCAACGGCTTGGGCGGCACGCCCCTCATGGAGCTCTACATAGCCTACGCTCACGTCGCCGACGTCTTAAAGCGTGAGGGCGTGAACGTCTACAGGATGGCCTACGTGGGCGAGTACATGACCTCTTTAGAGATGGCGGGCTTCTCCGTGACGCTCCTCAAGCTCGATGAGGAGATGAAGGGGTATCTGGAGACGCCGTGCGACGTTGCGGCGGGGCGCCCGTTCTAGAAAGAAAGGAGAAAGATGTGGCACCGTACGTAGCGGAGTTCGTTGGAACTCTGATCCTCGTACTGCTCGGCGATGGGGTCGTCGCCGCCGTGTTGTTGCGTCAATCGAAGGCGGAGCACGCGGGCTGGATCGTCATAACCTTCGGGTGGGGAATGGCCGTGACTATCGCGGTCTACGCCGTCGCAGCCGCCAGCGGCGCCCACATCAACCCGGCCGTAACTGTCGGTTTTGCTTCCGTTGGCATCTTCCCCTGGAGCCAAGTTCCAGGCTACATAATCGCCCAGCTCCTCGGTGCCTTCGTGGGGGCCGCACTCGTCTGGCTCGCGTACTACGAGCACTGGAAGGTGACCGAGGATCCCGTCCTCAAGCGCGGCGTATTCTGTACCATCCCGGAGATCCGCAACACCGTTCCCAACTTCCTCACAGAGGTGATCGGGACCGCTGTGCTGCTCTACGGCGTGCTCGCTATCTTGGGAGCCACACAGCCTTTTGCCCAGGCTGGCATCATAGTCCCCTTACTTATCGGCTTTCTCGTGCTCAGCATAGGTCTGTCGCTCGGCGGGCCGACGGGATACGCCATCAATCCCGCCCGTGACCTAGGCCCACGGATCGCCCACGCTGTACTGCCTATTCCGGGCAAAGGCGAGTCTGACTGGTCGTACAGCTGGATACCGGTTGCCGCACCGCTCGTCGGCGGTATCATCGGGGCCGTTCTGTACACGATCTCTCCTTTGTAGGCCAACGGATAAAATCACGCGAACTAAAGACTGGAGGAGTTGCATGACGGACGAAGACGTCGCGGGTTCCCGATCAGAGCCAGAGCCACCAGCTCCCGATCGCTACTACGCGCAGCGTGTCACGCCCGCTTCTGGAGGCGGGGGCCTTTCGCTGGCGGAGATCCAGGAGGCTATGAACGAGGGCAGCCGGAAGAGCTGGAGACTGGTTGGCGTGGTGGATGATCCGGCAGGACAGGGCGTTATCCTGGTGTGGGATCAGGAGGGGTTTATCTCCGGATGATCTTGAGCGAATGATGACCGTTCGCCCGTCTTCGATTGTCGAGACCTTCGTCCAGCACGCCGCAAGTACGCCGGAGAAGCTGTGCTTGCACTTCGAAGGCGAGCGGTGGAGCTATGAGCGGATGCGCGGGCGGGCCGAGAACGTCGCCGCGGCGCTTACGGGATGGGGTTTGCGGCCGGGCGAGCGCGTCGCGCTCTTCTTGGGGAACCACCCCGACTTCCTGGCAGCCTACCTGGGGACACACCTTGCCGGCTGCGTGGTGGTGCCGGTCAACACCCAGTACCGGCAGGGGGAGCTGCGGCACATCTATGATGACGCCGGCGTGCGCCTGTGCCTCACCGACGAGGAGCGGCGGGAGGAGCTCGAAGGCGTCCGGGGAGACCTGCCGGAGCTGGAGGTGGTTGTCGAGACCGGCGACGAGCTCGACGCTTTCCTCGAGGAGGCGGAAAGCTTCGAGGGCAAGCTGCCGGACGGCGAGGGCTTGGCGGTGATTGCGTACACCTCCGGGACGACGGGCCGCAGCAAGGGGGCGATGCTGCAACACCGCAACCTTGCCGCCAACATCGCGGCCGTTTGCGAGGCTTGGCGGTGGACCGCCGACGACCACCTGCTCCTGACCCTGCCGCTCTTCCACACGCACGGGCTGATGGTCGGCGCGCACGGCACGCTCTTTACGGGAGGAAGCGCCGAGCTCCGGCGCGAGTTCGACGCTGCCAAAGTCTACGATACGCTCTTGGAGGGTTCGGTCACGATGTTCTTCGGCGTGCCGACGATGTATACGCGCTTGCTCCGGGAGGCGGTGTCCCGCGACGAGCGTCCAGACCCCTTGCGGCTGTACGTGTCGGGCAGCGCGGCTTTGAGCCCACAAAAATTCGAGGAGTTCGAGGAGCTGTTCGGGGAGCGCATCCTGGAACGGTACGGGATGACGGAGACGGGCATGAACCTGACCAACCCCTACGAGGGCGAGCGCCGGCCCGGCACTGTAGGTTGCCCGTTCCCCGACCAGGAGGCGCGGGTGGTGGATCTCGAAACTCGTAAGCCCTTGCCTCCTGGCGAGGTCGGGGAGATCGAGGTGCGCGGCCCGCACGTCTTCGAGGGGTATTGGAACCGGCCCGACGCGACAGAAGAGGTCTTCGAGGAAGACGGATGGTTTCGCACGGAGGACCTAGGGTGGGTCAGCGAGGACGGGTACTACACGATCACCGGGCGGGCGAAGGAGTTGATCATCAGCGGCGGCTACAACGTGTACCCCCGCGAGATCGAGGAGGTCCTCGAAGGGCATCCTGGCGTGACCGAGGTCGCCGTGGTGGGGCTGCCCGACGAGGAGTTCGGGGAGCAGGTCACCGCCGCCGTGGTGCGCGAAGACCCCAAACTGACCGCCGAAATGCTGACGGAGCTCTGCCGTAACGAACTTGCGGGGTACAAGAAACCCCGCCAGGTCGTGTTCGTGGACGAGCTGCCGCGCAACGCCTTGGGCAAGGTGCTCAAGCACGAGGTGCGCGATCGACTAGACGAGCCCGGGGAGGGAACGTGAGCGCCACCGAGTCCACGCTCGCCGTCATAAAAGAGATGGCCGCCGCGATGGAGGAGCACCGCCGGGACCTAACGAGGCTGGACTCGGAGATCGGGGACGGTGACCACGGCAACAACATGCACCGCGGCTTCCAGGCTGCCCTCGAACGCCTCGAAGCCACGAACCCCCAGTCGCCGGCCGACGCTCTAAAAGCCGTCTCTACCGCGCTCATAAGCAAGGTAGGTGGCGCCGCCGGTCCTCTATACGGCACCGCTTTCTTGAGAGCCTCGACCGCTCTCTCGGGCAAGGAAGACCTCTCTTCGGAGGACGTGGCGGAGGCCGTCGGGGCGGCGCTCTCGGGTGTCAGGCAGCGCGGGAAGGCTGAGGAGGGGGACAAGACGATGGTAGACGCCCTTGCGCCGGCCGCGGAGGCCGCGAAGGAGGCCGCTTCAGCAGGTTCGAGAGCGGGCGTGGTGTTCCGGGCCGCCGCCGAGGCCGCGGGGGAGGGGGCGGAGGCGACGGTCGAGCTTACCGCCAAGAGGGGTAGGGCGAGCTACCTCGGAGAGCGGGCCGCCGGGCACATGGACCCTGGAGCTCGCTCATCGTACCTCTTGCTCGACGCCGCGGCCCGCGCTCTGGAGGCGTAAGAGGTGGTCGGCTTCGTTCTCATCTCCCACAGTCCCGGGATCGCCGAAGGCACCGC
>JALZFK010000305.1 GCA_030861585.1 Actinomycetota bacterium
GCCGTCGCCGACCCGCCCGGTCCTGCCCCGACCACAACCAAATCCGCGTGTTCGGCCATCCTTCTCCCGCCTCTCCGAATTCTTCGCTACGTAACGCGTACCCGTCTGCGTATAAGCAGACCGTGGACCATTATACTGCCACCTCACGCGCCGCTACCGGAGAAAGGACGAGCTGTTCAAGAGGAGGCAGAAGATGTTAGATCGCAACCGCCCGGCCCGCTACGGGATAGGAGATAGAGCCACCCTCAAGGCTACGGGCCAGCCTGTCGAGATATTGAAGGTCCGCCGGGGCGAATTCGTCCCGGACTTCGTCTACATGGTGCGCGTGCTGGCCGAGAAACCAGCCCGACCCTACAACCTCTCCGTACCCGAGCATGATCTGTCGGACCTGTCAGTCTGAACTGGTCAGTGGGGGGTGGGGTAGACAGTACCGCGCGGATATCTCTTTGTTGAACGCAGACCTATCGGGGCCGTTTCCCGTATGGTAGGCGTGTCAAGTGCGAGGCAGTGGCCCCCGAAGGCCAAAAAGCTGACAAGCTGAAATGCCGACTAGCCGACTAGCCGACTAGCCGACCAGCCGTGAAGGCTAAAGGTTCTCCCCCGAGGTGACGCCAAGGTAGGCGACGTCCACGAGGGGAACGCCGGTTTCGAGGGCGCGGTTCACGGCGCGTACCAGTGCTTCTGCGGCGACCCCGGAGTCGGGGAAGTGCCCATCGAGGAGACGGGCTGCGCGAGCTATCTCGTAGAAGGAGAAGCGTCGCCTGTCGCCAGTGAGGGCATACACCGCTTCGAGGACCTCCAGCCTGAGCGAGATCAGCTGTTCGAGGCGCCACCGGATCTCGTCGCCGGTGAGGTTCATACTCTGGTACAGACGCGCTATCTCCGCGACCTGCACGAGCGCTTGCGGACGTTTGCCGAGGCGCGTCACTGAACCCTCGTCCAGGTAGCGCCGGGTAGTGATCCTGGCGAGCGCGAGCCTCCCCTTCGGTCCGTCGAACCCCGCGAGCGGCCGTCCTCTCGTCCCCTTGGATCCTGCCGGGAGATTCTCTACCCGGACCTCCTCGCCTTGCACAAAGACCCGCGGGACGTGACCGCCTGCGTAGTAGGCGATCTGACGGGCCATTGCGCTGGCCTTTTCGGCCTCGCCCGGGGCTCCCTCGGCTCGGATCTCTACCCACCGTCGGACGGTCCCAGCGTAGAGGCGCTCCAAAGCTCGCCAGGTTGCGTCGCCTCGGAGATCCAACTCCCCTGGCTTTTCGGTAACCACCGAGACCGCAACCCTCGAGGAACTACTACCCTCCTCGTAAGCTGCCTCGACGGCGCGAAGGAGCTCCTCGAACTCCTCGTCGACGGCCCCCGAGAGGTATCGCCTCCGCTCGGCGGGCAGAACGTACATGAGGCGGCTCTTGATCCTGCGCTCCTTTCCCTCAGCCGCCTTCAAGCGGTCTATCGCCTCGTAGAGCTCCCGACGCCGCTCGTAAACTAGCGCTGAGAGCCGCTCCACCGCGTCGTCCGTGCCGAACCCTTCAGATTCTGCCCAAGCGTCATCGCGGGCGGCGCAAACGGCCTCGTGAGCGTTCTCCGCCCGGATCACCGCTTTCTGCTGCTTCTCGCGTTCGAGCTGGGCCTCCCCCAACTCCCGCTCCAGCGTCTCTATGGTGGAAGACACGACAAGCCCTTCCCGCTCCTCCCGAACCGCTCCTATACCGCATTCTACAGCAACCTCGAAAAAAGGTGACGCACCGGTTCCTTATAAACGTTGCGCCAGCAGCGCGCCACGGTTAAATTTCAGTTAATTAATAACTCACAGCGAAGGAGGACCTGAATGGACTTTAACACAGGAGGCGGTTTGGGAAGGTCGGAGGATGAGCAATCCCGGCCGCTCTACGGCGAAGAGGCGGGCGGACGCGCGCGAGGCCCTGCGCCAGGACCGGTGGGGAGCCCAGGAAGGGAGTTCAATCTCCAAGACCCAGTTAACAGCTTTATCGGCACCACCCGGAGCGTGCTGCTCGACCCAGTAAACTTCTTTCGCCGTATAGTCAGGCGGGGTGGCTTCGTCAACCCGCTCGTCTACGCGTTGATATGCAGTCTTATCTCCGCCTTTCTCGGCGGCCTCTTAGGCCTACTGATCACCCCACTCTTCGTCGGTCCGGGAGATACCGGTGAAGCGTTGGCGGGAGGTGTCGGGGAGGTTTTGGTCAGCTTGATCCTCTTTCCGGTATACACGGCGGTCGCGCTGCTCATAGGTGCCGCCGTAACTCACCTGCTGGTGATGCTCCTCGTAAGGCCCCAGCACGCGGGCTTTGAAGCGACCTTTAGGGTTGGCGCTTATAGTCAAGCTTTACAGCTCATAAGCTGGATACCGATTATCGGGCCGATAATCGCGTTTGTGGGGGCCGTCGTTTTGTATGTACTCGGTCTCCGGGAGGTCCATGCTACGACCACGGGCAGGGCGGCTCTCGTTGCCCTAATCCCACTGGCTATCGTGTTCTTATTGGCGATCTTATTCCTTGCGGTTATTGCAGCTATAGTAGGAGGCGCAATAATGTCAGATAGCCAATAGTTCTAGTAGGCGACCCTGACAAGCGAAGTCTGCAGGGACGAACCCCGGCGGCGCTAATGACCGGGTAAGGGTAAAACCACAGATTCGGTACTAGATTGGTCGCTATCGATACCAGATGGGTCGCTAGTTTGTGGCGCCCGCCTTTCTCTTCTGGCTAGTGAAATAAACGTTGTTAGCCGACCGTTCGCGTGACAGTTATACTGAGCGCGGTCCAAGGTTATAAGGGCAAGGAGGTCCTTTCGTGGCGCAGACAGTTACCCTAATACCGGGAGACGGTACCGGACCGGAGGT
>JALZFK010000311.1 GCA_030861585.1 Actinomycetota bacterium
GGTTAGAACCTCCCGTGCCAGGAGACGGCCGACGAGCAGACCGAGCGTAACACCGCTGTGGGTGACCGCCTCATAATAGCCGGGCACCCCGGAGACTGCCCCTACGCAGGGGAGACCGTCTTCGGGCACCGGGCGGACGCCGACCCGTGCGTCGTCAATCTTCGCGTTCTCGAGTGCCGGCACCACCCGGCGAGCACGCTCCAGCAGTTCACGGCAGAAAGAAGGTTTCGTTGAGGTAGCGTCTTTGAGCTTCTTATCGATCGAGCTGTGGTGTAAAAGGATATGCCCCGTGCCGTCGGGACGGATGTTGATTTGCTGCGAGTGCACGATCCGCTCTATAGGGTTTCCTTCCACGGCTAGGCGCAAAAGCAACCCCTCGCTCGGCCTGAGCGGCAGTGGCAGGCCCAGCAACGCGCCCACCCGGTCCGCCCCCGGCCCCGCAGCATTAATCGCCGCGTCGACCGGAAGACGTTCGCCACTCTGGAGCCGAACCGCCGCCACGCGTCCGCCTTCGAGCTCGATCGCCTCGACGGCGGCGCCAAAACGTACTTGGGCACCGTTCCGGCGAGCGAGCTGGACCAGGGCGTTCGTGAGCCCCGGGGCGTCAACCCAAGCTTCTTCGGGGAAGAAGGCCACGGGGATGTCCGGGTCCGGGAAGGCCACGTTCGGCTCCATAATCTCGTTGACCCGCGAGGCCTCCCACCAATCTACGGCGTACCCCCAAGAGCGCAGCCGCGCAACCCGACGGCGGAGCTCTTCCAGAGCCGCTACGTCCTCGGTCCACTCAAGGTTGCCTCTGGAAGAGAGCCAAGGTGCCCTACCAGTCAGCTCGTCGCGCAGTCGGAAGTGTTCTTCGAGCCCGGCGCGGTTCAGCTCGAAGTAGTGACGAGGTGTCTTCTCGTTGGCGTTCACCCAGGCGAAGCTGGATGAGGTCGTCCCGGTTCCTGGCTGAGATCCGTCGATGAGCCACACCCGGGCCGCTGCGCTCTGCGCGAGCCGGAACGCCACCGAAACCCCGACGATCCCCGCCCCGATGACCGCGATCCTTTGCATGCGTTTCGCCTCAGAGTAATTCGCTCGTCGTAACCTCCAGCCGCCGGGGCAGGGTTCGTTCTACGCGGACGACGAGATCCAATGCCGCAACATCGGCCAAATCCCAGTCGTCGTCAAGCCGGTCACGGGCTAAAAGGCGATTGCATCGGTATTCGCCGGAGGCGGTGCAGAGGTTGATTCTAGCCTCGAGCCGCGCCACGTAGCGCGCCACCCCAAATCCGTCGGGAGCTTCCTTTCTCGCGTCCCCTAGAAACACGATCTCTTCGCCAGATTCGTGCCGGACGAAGACTGCTTCGACAGACTCTATCCCTCGGCAGCCCTCATACTCAAACCCGAGCGCGCTGGCGACCTCTTCGCCCGGAGCAAACGTCCTCGTCGTTTCTGACACCTGGCAACACCCCTTCCTCGAACATCCGGCCAGTGGGGCTATACCTATATCGTCCTGCAAGCAAGGCGGCGCGGCTGGCTCCCTGAGGAAGCTAGCGCGAGCTATTCTTCCGGTATCTCGTCGTACACCATCTTGAGGTCTATGCCCTGGTAACGGCGGAACAGCCTGAAGCCGACGTAGATGACGATCGCCACCGCGTACAGCACCAGCATGTAGAGCAAAGACTGCGGGTTGTTGACGTTATATACGTCGCGGGTAATCCACTGAGACAGGCAGAAGATCAGGAACACGATAAACAAGCCCGCCGAGAGAGTGATCAACGGGATACCTAGGACGTTGTAGTTGGCGATCGGGGAGGCGTTGTAAATCTCGGGCTTTCGCCACGGCAGCACCGCCGCCGCTATCGCCGAGCCGAGGAACGTCAACGAGATGACGAGCACGGCATCCAGCGTGTAGGTGGCGAAGTTTTCGCTGAACGCGTAGAGGTAGCTGATGGGGATAGAGGGTATCAGCATGAGCAATAGGGCGGCGTAAGGGACGCCGTTGCCCGTGGTTCTGGAGACCCACTCGGGAAGCAACCGGTCGAAGGCCGTGGCGAACACGACCCGGGTCGACGACAAGAACACCGTCCCGACCCACCCGAAGAACCACAGCGACAGCAAGCCCACCAGGATGAACTGCAGCACGGGGCTGTCGAACAAGAAGGCCGCCAACAGACCCGGGTAAGGCCACACCGGGAGCGGGGCGCT
>JALZFK010000324.1 GCA_030861585.1 Actinomycetota bacterium
TGTCGCCTCCGGGGATGGCACCCGTGCCGGGCGAGGGGCTAAGGAAATCATCGCCAGCCGCGGGGGCGCCGGCCTCTTCGTCGGCCTCCTCCGGGGGGCTTCGGAAGCCAACCTCGATCTTGCCGGCCCGAAGCTCCTCAAAGGCGATGCTCAAGGGGTGCTGGGAGCGAGTGTGAACCTGTGGGCCCGGGATGCCAAGGGAATCGTTCAGCCCCAGGGTGGCCGCGTACTCGTTGATCTGGCGTGCCCGCCGGGCGCCGGCCAGGACGAGCCCGTAGCGGGAGTCCACCTTATCCAGCAACTCGTCTATCTTAAGCTCGTTCAGCAATGCTGCCTCCTTCTACGATGTTCTCTATGGTCCTGATCATGCCTTCTCGAGCCCTCTGGCGGTCGTCGTTGACGACCTCGTAATCGAACTCGTCCATCGCGGCGACCTCCGAAAGGGCGGTCGTCATGCGCGCTTCTAGCGCCTCCGAGTCCTCCGTGGCCCGGCCTTCGAGCCGCTTACGCGTCTCCTCCAGGGAAGGCGCCCGGACGAAGATCATGATCGCATCCGGCCGCCTCTGGCGCACCATACGGGCACCCTGCAGCTCTATCTCCAAGATGACCGAGAGCCCGCTCCTCAAATGCTCCTCGACGCGTTCCTCGGGCGTGCCGTAGAGGTTGCCCGAGTACTCGGCCCACTCGAGGAACCGGCCCTCATCGATCCATTCCTCGAATTCCTCACGACTAAGGAAGATATAATCGCGACTGTTGACCTCGCCCTCGCGCGGTCTCCTCGTGGTCGCCGAGACGGAGTAAGCGAGGCCGTCTACCGCCTCTAGGGCGGCTCGGATGAGGGTAGATTTGCCGGCCCCGGAGGGGCCGGAGACGACGATCAAACTTCCTCGTCGCAACCTAAAGCCCTGATCAATCGATCCCGCTGGCCGTGTGTGAGGCCGACGAGCGTCTTCGAGCGGCTGACGCCCGCTTCTCTCATGACGCGCATGACCTTTACCCGGCCCATCCCCTTCATGGCGAGCAACATCTCCTCGACCTTGGCACCCTTGAGCTCCTCGGACGGGTCCATGAGCAGGTGGTAGATGCCGAGCTCGCCACTCTTAAGGTCACGCTTAGCATCGGCCCGGGCGAAACGCACCCGGTTGGCCTCCTCCAAAGCGCTCAACCGTTCCTGCGAAGTTCTCTCTGGTGCCCGTCTTAGCATTGGTCCCGCAGTATATCACTAAAGATGCTTAGATTCCGGCTAGAGAAGGCCCGTGAGATCCCTCGCCCGCAACCCATTCTCCTTAAGATAAGTCGTGAATTCATCAAGTATCTCCCGCGGCTCCTTGACGAAGCTCCCCGACCCAACCTGCACCGCCGTGGCCCCGGCAAGCATGAACTCCGCCACGTCCATACCGCTAGTTATTCCGCCGCACCCGATCACGGGTACTCGCACCACCCGCGAGACCTCGTACACCGCCCGCAAAGCCACCGGTTTTATGGCCGGTCCCGACAGCCCACCACGCAGGGAAACCTTGCGTTTGTGCGAGTCTACAACGAGCGCTGGGAGGGTGTTTATGAGCGTTAAAGCGTCGGCCCCGGCCTCTTCGGCGGCCACCCCGTTGGTCGTCACGCCCTCGTTGGTCAGCTTCACGAACAGAGGCTTATAGGGCAGCGCATCCCGGCAGGCTGCGACGACCTCCGCGACGACCTTTGAGGTAGCACAGAAATGGAGATCCCCATGCTCGACGTTCGGGCACGAAAGGTTTAGTTCGATCGCCGCGACCCTACCATGGTTGGCGAACCTCTCGCACGCAGCAGCGAACTCCTTCACGGTATCCGCGGCAACCGAAACGAAAAGGGGCAGCCCGTACTCGAGGTAGTCGTCGAGGTTCTCCAAGAAGCGTTCCAGGCCGGAGTTCTGCAGCCCGATGGAGTTAACCATCCCGGATGGGGCTTCGGCGAGGCGGGGTGGCGGATTGCCGGACCGGGCCTCAAGTGTCACGGTCTTGGGGAGTACCGCTCCGTAGGCATCGACCACCGCCCCTATAGCCTCCTTAGCAAGGGTACCGGCGGCCGGTATAAATGGCGTCGCAAGCCCGATACCGCAGAGCTCCACCCTGAGATCCACGACAGCGCTGCTAACGGAGTCTGCAGCGCGGCGCGCTACCACGCGAGGACCTCCGCTGGGAAGATCGGGCCCTCGACGCAAGCCCTGGCGTAAGTTCGGACGCCGGATTCCCAGACCGGTACGGCGCAGCCATAGCAAGAACCGTTCGCGCATGCCATCCGCTCGCGCACGGCGAGCTGGACGGATACCGTGTCTGCAGGGATGCGCTTTACCGCGGCCAGCATCACAGCAGGTCCGCTAGCGTAGATAGCAGCATAGCGTGAGTAATCTCCGAGGAAGTTAAGAACAGTTTGCGGCGCGCTTAATGCTTCTCCGGTGGGTACGAGGATAGCGTCCGGGTAGTTCTCGGAGATCCAAGCCGCGTAAGCCTCGGGGGCGGTAGCCGGTATCTCGAGGTAAACGTCGTGGGCAATACCGGACCGGGCCAAGCACCGGGAAAGGAGTTTTAGCGGCGAGATCCAGACACCTCCACCCACGAGCGCCACCGGCCCACCTCCCTTGATCGTGAACCCGCGACCCAAAGGGGTGCTGACCAACAGCCCAGCATCTTCCTCGGCGAGGAGGGCCGTTCCGCGGCCTCGAACCTCGAAGAGCAGGCTCGCAATTTCGCCGTCATAGTCGTGGGCAAATAGTGGTCGGGAGAGGAAGGGATCGAAGCTCTGTGCGGATGCGGCGGTGCGAACCATTACGAACTGGCCGGGTTCGGGCGCAGCACCCGCCCAACGGTAGCGAAGGTGGGCGTGGTCTCCGAACCTTTCCCGGTCGACGACCCTTACCGCGTGTAGCTTCATGGACCTTAAGCCTTGGCGGCGTAGAGGCCCTGCAGGGAGTTGACCCTTTCGGTGCCGCCACGGATCCTGGACTCTATCCCCTGGACCGCAGCCGCGGCCGCGGCCAAAGTGGTAATGCACGGTACGCGGTGCATGAGGGCTTTGCGCCGGATCAGGTATCCGTCCGTCCTGGCTCCCCTTCCCCACGGCGTGTTCACGATGAGGTCCACCCCGCCACGCTCGATGAGGTTTAAGACGTCCTCCCCGGACTCCCCGATCTTGGGTATCACCGAGACCGAAAGACCATTGTTCTTCAAAACCTCCGCTGTCCCCTCGCTTCCTGCGAGTTCGAACCCCAGGTCCGCGAACGCCCGTGCGATCAAAACGACCGCTCGCTTGTCCCGGTTTGCTACAGAGATGTACACCCTCCCCGAGGTGGGCAAAGTTTGCCCGGCCGCCGCAAGTGCCTTGGCGAAAGCGCCACCAAAAGACCGATCTATACCCATCGCCTCCCCCGTCGAACGCATCTCCGGGCCGAGCTGGGGATCTACCCCCGCAAACCGGTCGAACGGGAAGACCGGCGCCTTGACGCTGAAGTGCCCGTTGGTGCTCGAGTCGAGCCTCATCTCCCTAAGTTTCTCCCCGAGGAGCACGCGCGTCGCCACCTTGGCGAGCGGCA
>JALZFK010000325.1 GCA_030861585.1 Actinomycetota bacterium
GCCATGGAGATGCAGCAAGCCGCCGGGCGGCAGTCTTGGAGCTTCGAGTACGTCGACGAGCAGCTAAAAGAGATTATGAGGGAGATCCACCAGAGGTGTCGGGAGGCCGCCGAGGAGTACGGGATCCCCAACAACAACTACTACGACGGGGCCAACATCGCCGCCTTCACCAAGGTCGCCCGAGCCCTCATCGCGCAGGGCCTAATCTAAAGCCGAGCCGGGTTACGAATAAGCTCCCCGGAAACTCGGGGGCCAAGCTGCGGCTGCGCGCGATGCCCCGACCTATTCTTCCTGTTCCTTGGCCCGCGCGAACCTCCCGGCTGCTTCCTGGATCTTGTACCGGGGCTGTTTCACGGAGAAGTGCCCGACGAAGTCGTCGCGCATCGCGCAGAGCTCGCCGTCCTCGCCCATGCCGCTGACGAAGCGGTTGCCCTCCTCGTCTTCGCAGACCGCGAAAACGCTTACGCTCTCCTCCTCGAGCTTCGCCCTACCGTCCTCCCCGCGGACCGAGTACACGGCCTTCCAGCCGGATGCGGGGGTTGTCCGCAAAATCTTCACGTCGCGAGGTTCTTTTACCATACTAGACCTCTGTATCTCTCTTTTGCTCTCGCAGGGTACTGTGAGCAAGAGAAGAGCCCGGAACCTACAGGTCCCGAGCTCTAGATTCTGTACCTATGCTGCTAGCAGGTGAAGGAGCTACCGCAGCCGCAGCCGCCCTGGACGTTTGGGTTGTTGACGGCGAAGCCGGCGCCCATGAGGCCATCGACGTAGTCGAACTCGCTGCCCATGATGTAGGGGATGCTCATGGCGTCGATGAGGATCTTGACCCCCTTCTGGTGCAAGACCTCGTCGTCATCGTTGATCTCGTCGTCGAAGTAGATCGAGTACTGGAAGCCAGAACAACCGCCGGGCCTGACACCGACGCGCAGCCCGAGGTCCTCCTCGCCTTCCTGGGCCATGAGGGTCTTGACCTTCTCGGCCGCGTTATCCGTAAGCGATAGGATCTGGGTCTTTTGGTCCATCAGCACCTCCAGAGAATGCTGTAGCTAGTTTTGTTAGATCTAAGGAATTTTACACCGCTGCCCACGCAAATCAATGTGAGCTTCGCCGACCTCGTACGGTCGAAGCTACCTAACGCTCCCCACGAAACCCCTTAACCCTTTCTTCTGCGCGGAGCTTTACGGAGCTTAGCCCAGTATGCTGCCGACCTCTGCCGCGCTCGCCAAAGGAGCGAGCCCGGGTTGATAGCGCCCAAAGAACGCTTCCATCGGGGGAGCTTGCCGTACTCGCGGAGGGCGTTGCGGTAGACGCGTGCTGCGTCCGGACGCGGGTTCGGCGCGTAGAGGCTCTCCGAGTAAGCTTGGGCGAATTCGCGGAACGGTACCGTCTCGACCCCGGCGGCCCCGGCTAGCAACAAGAGCCGCTCTGTTGGGGTGAGGGCGGGCGAGTCCGCGATGCTACTCCCGGTGTGACCGGGGGGCAGGACATCCCGCAACCGTCCCACCAGATCCTGATAGAGGTCGTCCGGTCTCCCGCGGGCGGCGAGCAGGCTCTTGAGGAGAGGCACGGCAGCGATAAAGAGGGCGAGCAGTAAATTGGAGTAGAGCGCGTACGCGTAAGGGGTCGGGGTGGGGGTCTTCTCGGCGGAGCTGGCGGAGCCATCGTTGGCGGGGGTCTCTTGTGTTTCGGGGGCGGGCTCGGGGGCGTCCTGCTGACGAGGGGCCGGGTTCTGGGGAGAGGGGTTGTATCCAGGGATCGGGATTTGGGGGCGGGGGGCGTTGGCTTCCATTGCCGCCGGGACGGAGAAACCGGGGGTCGGTTCGAAAGGATACCAGCCGACGCCGGGGAAGTAGATCTCGACCCAGGTGTGCATGTCGTAGCCGGTGACGAGGTACTCGCCCGGCGCGGCCTTATCGCCCGCCGTAGCTCCATAGGCTACCCGGGAGGGGATGCCCATCTCGCGGGCGAGGAGCGCCATCGAAGTCGCAAACTGGGTGCAGAAGCCCCGTTTATCCTCCCCAAGGAACTCTTCTATGGCATGGTCGGCCCGGTCGTAGTCCACGTTCAGGTCATAAGTAAAGTTACCGTCGTAGATTAAGTACCGTTCGATGGCCCTCGCGGCGGCGTAGGGCGTCTGGGGGCCGTAGTCGGCCTGGATCTTCTGCGCGGTCTCGCCCAGGATCTCGGGCCTGTCCGCCGGAAGTTGGAGATACTTTTCTTGGACGGTAGCCGGGTAGAAGGTGCCGGCTGCTTGGAGTTGGGCGGTGGTGGGCTGGGGTACCTGAGAGAGGGCCCAGTAAGAGGAACCTTCGGTAAAGGGCCGCACAGAGGCCCAGGAGCCGTCGGAGTGCTGTTGGGCGTAAGGCGCGGAGACCCTGGAGATCCGGTATCCTCCGAAGAGGAGGCTCGTCTCGGCCTCCAGGATCTCAACGTTCTGGAACACCTCGCGGGTCGGCACACCGGCCGAGATCCCCTCGCCATAGTCCTCCCCAGGCTCGACGGTCGAGGACCACCTGAAGCCGTCGAAGTAATCGAGGGTACCCCCGCGCCAGAGCAAAGGCTCCGGGCTCTCTATTCTCATCAGCTCCACGTCGCGGCCCGTGGTCAGGTAGTCGCCGACGTCGGCCTCGACCGCCAGGCGCGAGGCGTCGCCGGTCCCGATCTTCGTCCAATCGAGCGCCGCCGGCCGGATCGCCTCCTTCGCCAGGGGCGCATTGGGCAGCGCAAGCACCAGGAGGAGCACCAACGCCCCTGCTAGAACCGCCGCCGGCTTGAGGCCCTCGCCCCGCCTCACCCCGTCGCCCGAAAGCAGCAAAAGGGCTATGCCGGAGACGAGGAACAGGGCGAAGAAAGGGCCGACGCCAGCCTCCAAGGAGATGGTGCTCAATACGCCGATGGTCATGCCGAGTACGGCGACCGAGACCACGGGACTGTACTCGTAGAGGGTGGCCGAGGTTGCGAACGCCACCACGATCATGAGGATCGGGATCAGGACGACGAACAGGCCGGGATGCACATCGTACGGGATAGGATTGGCGTACATGATCCCCACCGCCTCGTAAACGTCCTGCCCCACCCGCTCCAAGAGCCGCTGCCAGCCCCCCAAACTCAAGGGCAGCGTCCCGTAAAGAGCGACAAGCACGTACAAGGTAATCGCCGGAAACAGCAGAACGAACCTGTAAGCGCCCGCCGACCCCACGAGGAGGGCGACCAGCGCCGCCCCGAACAAGTAGGGCAGTGCCCCTTCGACAAACAAGACGCTGAACGCCGCACCGGTCGCGAGCCCCGCGGTATACAGCGGCAACCTCGCCTTCCAGCCGCTCACCGGTACCCCGTCCCCCGGACACCCATCGCTCCCCACCGCCGTCTCTCGGCAAAGGCGGCCACCCCACCCGGATGACGCACGACGCGCACCTCCACCCCGGCGACTCCCAACCGCCGGATACCCCTAAGGAAAGCGGCCTCACGCCCAAGCATCACACCCCCGGACCGGTAGGTGTGCGCGGCGAGCGCCACCAGAACCACGGAGAGGCCCGCCGCCCCGAGCTCCTGGATACTCTTTACGAGGTTATCGCTCAAAGAGCGGGAGACGAGAATCACCCCCTCCCCGAGCCCCTCACGCTCCTCGCGGAGCCTTTGGGCCAGGAAATCGCCCGGCTCCGTATCCCCGTCAGCCCGCGCCGTGGCAAGGAGGCCCATTGTTGTCCAGTAGGTCGCCTCATCGTCACCGAACTCCGACGCGCCGCGTTCCTTATCCGTGCACAGGAGGCGAAAAGGCAAGCGCTCCTTGGCGAGGTGCCGCAAGATCGAGCCCGCGGCCGAGACGGCATCCTCGACCTCGGCTTCCGAGATGTGAACGCCTGCTTGGCGATAGAGGTCCAGGACGACCGCGTAGCGCTGTGGCGCCTCGTGGGTAAACTCCTTGACGATCAACTCCCCCGTGCGGGCGACGCTCTTCCAGTGGATGTGCCGCCGATCGTCGCCGTGGCGGTACTCCCTAAGGTCCGCGAACTCGTCGCCCCGCCGCTTGAAGGAGTCCCGGGTCCCCGCCTCCGTGCTCCGCCCCCCTAACCGGAAACCTTCGAGCTCGAAGAGCTCCGGGTAGACCACGATCTCCGTGCGCATCCCGACCCTCCGGACGAAGTGTAAGAGTCCGAACGGGTCGGTGGTCCGGATCTCCGCCGGGCCGAACTCGTAGAGGCCCCTCCGCGCGAAGAGCACCGGCTCGCAGGTCGATTGCTTCCCCAACCCCTCGACGGGCGGCCTCGGGAACAGGCGACGTTCGGGGAGGTGGTCTACCACCTCCGTGCTGGGGCTCCGCGTCCGGGATGCGTTATGTAGCACGACCTCCACTTGGGAGGGGTGCCCGGCTACGAAGCGCTCCTTCGCGGGGACCCGGCGCGTGTATCTCAGGCCCCGAAAGAAAACTAAACCGAGCACGAACGCGACCAACAGGAGGCCGGCGAGCGTGTAGGCCAGTTGGTAGAGCTGTGTCGTCCCAACCAGCCAAGCCGCGGCAAGAGACAGGACCCCGAAAAAGATTGCCTGCCAACCGCGGGCCGTCGGCCTCACCGAGACCCACCGAAGCGACTCTCGCAAAGAGCCTAGACCGCCTCGTTGACCGGGACGGAGGAGAGGATATCGCGCACCACGCCCGCGGCCCTTTCGGCTCCGTAAGAGCCGTTACGAAGGCCGCTGTAGGAGGTGTCGGGGGAGACGAGTATCCTGTGCGCCAGCACGCTTGGAGCCAGAGCCTTCACGTCATCGGGGATGCAATAGGAGCGCCCCCGGGCCGCCGCGTAAGCCTTGGCCGCCCCCAGGAGCATCCGGCTCGCCCGCGGGGATGCCCCGAGGTAGACCGCCTCGTGCTTGCGCGTCGCGCTCGCCACCGAGACGACGTAGCGCAGGACCTCCTCACTCGCGTAGACCTCCTCGGCGAGCCGGCGCATCTGCGCGAACTCGGCGAGGCCCACCACCGGCCTGAGGTCCGAGATCGGGTCCGCGGAGAGCCTCAACAGCTCCACCTCGGCCTCGCGATCCGGGTAACCCAAGGCCATCTTGATCATGAAGCGGTCTAGTTCGGCGTGCGGCAGCGGGTACGTACCCTCGTGCTCTACGGGGTTTTGGGTACCGATCACGCCGAAGGGCTCGGGCAAACGGCGCGTCACGCCATCGACGGTTACCGATCCCTCCTCCATCGCCTCTAATAGCGCGCTCTGGGTTTTGGGGCTGGCGCGGTTGATCTCGTCGGCCAAAACCACGTTGGCAAAGACCGGCCCCGCCCAGAACTCGAAAACCCCTTCGCCTTGGTTGTAGATGTTCAAGCCCGTGACGTCGGCGGGCAAGAGGTCGGGGGTGAACTGGACGCGCCGGAACTTCCCGGCGATCGAACGCGCCAGCGAACGCGCTAATAGTGTCTTCCCAACCCCGGGCACATCCTCTATTAGCACGTGCCCCCCCGCAAGCAGCGCTACGACGGCCAGAAAAACCTCCTCCCGCTTACCGGCGACCACGCGCTCGACATTACCGACGATGCGTCTTACGGTCTCCGCGAAACCGTTGTAGTCCAAAAGATCCCGCCCATTAAGCTCCTAACAACAAAACAAGAGTATAACAAG
>JALZFK010000327.1 GCA_030861585.1 Actinomycetota bacterium
TCGCCCGGATCCCCGCGAAACTCCCTGAAGTTCTCCCGCATGCCGTCCACGTTGGCCCCGGCGCGCCTCAAGGCCTCCGTCGCAACGTTCTCCCCGGTCACGATGCCGGCCAGCAGGTGGTCCGTCCCGATAGCGTTCGTCCGTGTTGTCCCGGCCGACGCCTCGCGAGACCGCATCACGGCTTCCTGGGCCTCGGTACTCAAAGCCTCGAAGAAGTTGCCCGGCCCCTGCTCTTGCTGCTGTACGAGGTTCTGCAACCTCTCGAACGGGTTCGAGCCCCCGAAGGCCCCGCCCCCGATCATGCCGAGCTGCCGCGCGCACTGCGTGCAAAAGTAAGCCGCCGTTCGCTGCTCGCCCTGCTGCCGGGTGACCTGGACGCTCGCCGGTCGTGTTTGACAGTTCTCACATATCATCTGGTAAAAAGCCTCCTGAAATACCGTAACCTCATCTTACCCCTTATTCCCGGACTCCGTAAAACCGTAACCGGTAAAATCTGAGCCCGATACGCTCAAATTTTATTACTTTTTTGCGGTATATCAAGGCGAGCGATAACGCGGGCCTTCGCGGGGTAAGATGAGGTTTTCGCGAGAAACGAGGAGGTTTTGAGAGCATGATGGAAGAGCGGGGTTTGGTCGGACTCGAGGCGCGCGCGCGGGACGGGGAGGAGATCGGCAGGATCTCGGAGGTAGTTACCGACGAGAGGACGGGGGAGGTGACGCACGTCGTCGTCGAGATGGACGAGGACCGGCGAATGGAGATACCCATCACCGACCTCTCCCTCGACCCCGAGGCCGACTTCGCCACCTTCCACGCCGATCCTTCGGATGAGGAGCCCGGCGAGCACGTGGGCGACGCCGAGGTGCCGCAGGGCTACGCCCCGGCCAGGGATCTAGGCCCCGAAGACCGACCGCACGAGGGGCAATTCGTCGCCGAACCGGAAGATACGGCAGAGGCCCAGTCCCGGGAGGAGTTGGATCGCGAGGCAGGTGAGGCTGGGGGTTGGGAGGATGAGGGCTCCACTCCCTTCGACTCCGGTTACCCGCGCAACGACGCCTACATCGACCCGGACAGCGGGCAGGAGCGGGAGCGCTACCCGGCGCAAGGCGAAGACCTCCGGAGCGACGTCGAGCAACTGTTGGACGGCACGGACCTGAGGGTCCGGGAGGTGCGCGAGGGCGTCGTCGAGCTCGAAGGTATCATAGCCAAGCAGGAAGACCTGGAGGAGGTCTTGGCCGACATCGCGGAGGTAGACGGGGTCCTGGACGTTGACACCACCGACGTGAACGTCGGCTGAACGGCACTTCAGCTTGTCGGCATCTCGGCTTTTCCCGGGCGGCCAGCTAAGGATATCGAACGACGGTTCGGATCTTCAGTCCGCCCCGGACCTGCTGCGTGAGGTCCACGGTCATCTCCACCGGCTCGCAGGCGGCGACGAAGTCCTTGAGGAGCGTCGCCGCCATATCTTCGGCGAACATTCCCCTGTCCCTAAAACCCCACAGGTAGAGCTTCATCGCCTTTGACTCCAAGAGCCGCGTTCCCGGGCGGTAGCTCAGCTTGAGCTCGTAGAAGTCTGGCTGCCCGGTCACCGGGCAGATCGCCGTCAGCTCGTTCGTCGAGAACTCGATGACCGCATCTGTATCGGTGTGGTTCCACCGCACCGTGGCCAGCTGCTCCGCTCCTATCGGCCCGCGGGCCTCGCGCCCGAGCACTCGCTTGTCTTCCTGCTGCATCGCAAGCTCCTTGCCACGTTTCTTTACCTTTTAGATGTTAACCCACGAGTCCCGGTAATCCCGCAAAGATCCTGCGGGTGAGCCAAGATCCCAACCCCGGTAAGATACCGGATATGCGAATTTGCGTGATCAGAAAGGGTTAAGAGGAGGTGGCGAGATGAAGATATCGTTGCTCGGGCCTGTGGGGAGCGGCAAGGGAACCCAGGCCCAGCGGATCTCGGAGAGACTCAACTACGCCCGCATCGCGACCGGGGATCTGGTCCGGGACCAGATAAAGGCCCACACCGAGTTGGGAGAGGAGATAAAAGGCTACGTTGACCGGGGCGAGCCGGTCCCGGACGAGGTAATCATGGAGCTGGCGCGACCCCACCTCAATCCCGCGGGGGGTTGGATCATGGACGACTGTCCGCGCACCATAGCTCAGGCCCGCGCGCTGGACGAGGAGCTGCAGGAGCGCGGCATTAGTTTGGACCGGGTGATCATGCTCGAGGCGCCGGACGACGAGCAGCTGATCGAGCGGATCGCCAGCGGCAGGCGGCACAGCCTGGCCACCGGCAGGGTGTACCACCTCGAGTATAATCCTCCCCCGGATCCGCAGACGGGCGAGGACCCCGGGCCGTTTGTGCAGCGCGACGACGAGACGGAGGAGGCCCTCCGGCGGCAGCTCGAGTCCTGGCGCGAAGAGGCCGAGGCGATCAAGGAGCACTACGACGAGCAGGGCATACTTGCCATCGTGGATGCCGACCAAGACGTCGAGAAGATCACAGAAGAGATCCTCGAAGCTTTGGGCCACCCACGGGAACGGTGACGGGGGTTAGGAGAAGAATGCACGTCTACAGCGATCCCACCTCCGAGCGCCACGTCAACCGCATGGCCCACGTGGAGGCCCCGGAGAGGTTCCCGGCAGCACTCGCCGGGATCGAAGAAGCCGAAGGGGCCAGCGTGTCGGTGGAGTGGCGCCCCTGCCGGCCCGCCCCGCATAAAGCCCTCACAGCCGTTCATACCCCCGCCTACCTGGATGAGCTCGAAAATCTCTCCGCGAGAGGCGGGGGTTACCTCAACCTGGATACGGGTCTCAACGCGGCCTCCTGGGAGGCCGCAACGCTGGCGAGCGGGGCCGCCATTGGGGCCGTCGAGAGCGCCCTTTCCGGGACGGCAGCCTTCGCCATCGCCCGTCCCCCGGGTCACCACGCCGGAAGGGACTACGGGATGGGCTTCTGCCTCCTAAATAACGCCGCGATAGCCGCCGAGCGTGCCCGCTCGCAAGGGGTCGATAGGATCGCCATCCTCGACTGGGACGTACATCATGGTAACGGCACACAGGACATCTTCTACGCGGACGGAGGAGTACTGTACCTCTCGGTGCACCAAAGCCCCTTCTACCCAGGAACCGGCGCTGCTCGCGAGGTGGGGAAGGGCCAGGGAGAAGGATTCACGGCGAATGTTCCCCTGCCCGCGCGCTCTGGGGAAGACGACTACGCAGCGGCGTTCGCCGGCTTTTTTATCCCCATCCTGCGCGAGTTTCGTCCGGAGCTGCTCATCGTCTCGGCGGGCTACGATGCCCACACCAAAGACCTCATAGGAGGGATGCGGCTTCAGGCGCCCTCCTTCGGGCGCTTCGCGGCGGAGCTTGCCGCCGTGGCCCGCGAGGTCGGAGCGGCCCCTTTGGCGCTCCTGATGGAAGGGGGTTACAACCTGGATGCTCTCACCGAGAGCGTCACCGCCACCGTAAAGGGCGTCGAGCGGGATCAAGCCCCCTCTTGGAAGTATCCGGGGGATGCACGGCCCGTAGAAGCGGCCCGGAAGGCCCTCGCTCCTTTCTGGGGAAACCTCCGATAAAATGGAGCCGTGGGAGCACCCGACGATTCGCTAGATCCTCAATCCGACCGCGTCCGGCAAAGGTTGCTGGCGCGGCTACGCGATCCCCAACCCGAAGATACGACGTTACCGGCCGAAGCGGATGGGTACCTGCGCTTCAACCCTGATGACGCGGAAGTGAAGGAAGCCCGCCAGAGGCTGCCCGAGCTCGACCAGAGCGAGTGACCGAGGCCTCCCTGATCTAGACCGATGGCTTGGCCGATGATCATTCATAGGTCCGTTCGCGGATGCCGGAAGCCGGTCCAGCACCTCGCGGAGGCGCTCAAGGCGAACATGCTATAAAGGAGAAGGAATGAGCAGGGTTGTTTTGTTTAGCACCCCCACCTGCTCCTGGTGTAGGCGGGCAAAGAAGTACTTTCCAAACCACAAAACAACCCGAACTGCGCTTCCGCGCCCTGCTGACCGACGGCGTTCCCGAAGTGGAGCTGGCGCTGGGGTAGATAGAAGTCTCACCTGTGGTTACTCGTGATCGATCGAAGAGCCGAGGTGTACCTAAGTTTCTTCAAGGTGAGGCTGCCCCAACTGCTATCGCTCTTGGCAGATCCAGGGGGTGTTGGTTTTCCTCTTTGTCCACAAGGAACCCCCTGATCTAAAAGACCAGGGGGTTCTTTTCTTACTCGAACCTTTCTACAGAGGTCTTCCTCAGCTCTTAGCAGCGCATACCGGGGTCGCCCTTTGTTCTGTCCTGGCATGCTCTACGTTTGTCTCTGCATATGGCTCCTTGTTTGCTTCCCTGATCCGGCGGATGAGCAGCGTCAGGCTCACTATCGCTACCAGGAAGCTTAGAAGCTCCAGGCTCAAGAATCCTACGAAGGTTACCCCCCGCAAGAGGTTGAACGTGTCCCACAGCGTGTGCAGCACCACGGCGGCCGCGAAGGCTCCCATAACCTTTCCGTTCACCACTGCGCGCCCTACCCTAAGCCGCTCTCGCCAGAGCACGGCGCACACCAAGCCGGTCCATGCCGCGTGCCCTGCCGGCGATATCAGCCCCCGGCCTATTAGCACGCTGTCGAGCGCTACCAGGTTTCCTCCACTTTGGAGCAAGGCGAGGAACCCATAGCCCATCGTCTCAAAGGCTGCAAAACCCATAGCGGCAGAGACGCCGAGGACTATGCCCGCCCGCTCGGAGCGATAGCGGCCAAGGAAGTAGAAGATCAAGGGCACGATCAGCTTGACACCCTCTTCGATCAGACCGACGCCGAGCAGGGGCAACAACCCGAGGCTACGCAGCAAATCGTACTCCAAGCTTGCCGCCACGGACGTGCCCATCACTCCCCCCCAGATGAAGCAAATGGCCACAGGTGTAAGGGGCAATTCCCACCGAGGCATGCGCTCATCGAGGTAGACGACGAAGGCGACCGGAACGAGAAAAGCCCCGAGCAGTAGTACGGAGGGTACGAAAGCAAGGTCCCGGGTGGCCAGGAGTGTCCTCTCGACGAGGTAGAGGAGGACGAGCCCGCCCACCAGGACTTGCAACCAGCGGCGTCTTAGTATTTTCATACGTTCCTCCTCCTGTGCGTCGCGGCTTGCCACCCACGACCGGACGCGATGCCGGCGCGTGTACGATCAGCTCGTCGGTTGGGGTGAGGCGCGGAGGCGCGCCTGGGGGCCAAGGCGTGGCGTATTCCGCAGACCAGTTCCACGAGCCACCGGAACTCGCTGGGGGTTACGTTCGCCCCTTCTGGCCATTCCAAACACAGGGGTCTGTTAAGCCACCAGAGCTGCTCGGCCATCTCGGCTACCTCCTCTCGTTGGTTTGTGTTCTCTACTGCCTTCGTCATCCTTACCCTATCAACAGGGCGTGGTGAGAGCGTGGTGGGAAAGGTGAACAGTGCCGTGTGGCTTCCTGTCCACGTTCTGAGGTTCGGTTGCCGCTCTGGGCTATCTGTAAACACCTAGGCCTCACGAGAGAGATGGCGAGCTTGCCGCCCGCGAGCTGGATTGTGCGGTTGGGGATCACCTCGTTGACGTTCATGTTCGACTGGGTGCCGCTCCCCGTCTGCCACACGAACAAGGGGAACTCGTTGTCGAGCTTCCCAGCGATGACCTCGTCGGCGGCCTTTATGATGAGGTCGGCCTTCTCCTCGGGTAGCCTTCCCGAGCCCCGGTTGATGATAGCCGCGGCCTTCTTCACGTAACCGTAGGCGTGGTAAACGGCTTTGACATGCGTGCGGAGCCGATGGTCGTTCTTGTAGTGCTCCATTGCTCGACCTCCTTGTCTTGGCAACCTCTAGTGGATTGCTTCTGCCGTTGGTATAGCCCCACTTCTTAAGAAGGGCTGTGAGGACACTAATGGAAGATTAGATCTTGGTTAACTGTGTAGGGCTATAGGTTAACCAAATGCATAACACGTTACGCTCTCTTTCATAGAGCGCGTTCGGGTAAGAGGTTTAGGCCTAGGTTCCTTATCATGGGGCTCCGGCCTTCCTCCTTGCGCTTTTAACGAACCTGTTATCTATTTCTCGCGCGCTTCTTAGCTAACTCTCATCTGTCACTTAGAGAAGAGGCGTATCCTTTGGAACACAGAAAGATAATCTCCGTACAGGAGAGCGAGTCGGCGAAGGAGCCTGAAAAGGGGCGAAAAAGATGCTTGAGAGGTTGATCGGCATCAAGCGATACTAGGTAAGAAAGGAACGACCTTGCTCAGCTCGTTGTCCCTGCCGGTCTTGATACTTATCTTCGTTGGCGCTGCGGCCTTCGTGTGGATCGCGGGCATCAAGCTCTCCGACACCACCGACGTGCTCTCGGAGCGCCTGGGTCTAGGCGAAGCACTCGGGGGCCTGATCATCCTGTCGATCGTCACCAACCTGCCCGAGATCGCCATTACCTCTAGTGCCGCGCTGCGCGGCAACCTCGGTGTGGCCACCGGCAATATCCTGGGCGGGATAGCGATCCAGACGGTGGTGCTGGTGGTCCTCGATGTGTTCGGCGTAAGGGGAGGGCACCCACTGACTTACAGGGCGGCCTCCCTGGTGCTGGTGCTCGAGGGTGTGCTGCTAATGGCCATCCTTACGGTTACGGTTATGGGTACCCAGCTGCCACCGTCTCTGATCTTCTGGCGCGTTTCGCCCGCCAGCCTTCTCATCGTGGGGCTGTGGGTGGTAGGCCTCTGGCTCATAGGTAGAGCCCGCAGTGATCTGCCCTGGCGAGAGAAGGGGGATGCTCCCGGAGGACAGGAAGAGCCCCAAGGTGTCGCCAAAACCAAAAAGGGACAAGACGCTCAGAACAGGGAGACGAGCATCACGCGAACGGCAATAGTCTTTGCCATATCTGCCCTCGTGACGCTGGTGGGCGGTGTGGTGCTGGAGGTGAGCGGGGACGATATCGCCGGACAGCTCGGGATGAGCGGGGTACTATTCGGCTCAACCTTCCTTGCCGCGGCAACCGCCCTGCCAGAGGTATCGACGGGCCTAGGATCCGTCAGGCTTAGAGATTACAAGCTTGCGGTGAGCGACATCTTCGGGGGCAATGCCTTCCTTCCGGTGCTGTTCCTGTTGGCGAGCCTGCTCTCCGGCGTGGCCCCGCTGCCGCAGGCCCAGAAGACGGACATCTACCTGACGGGGCTCGGGGCGCTGCTCACGACGGTCTACCTCTACGGGCTCATCTTCCGGTCCCGCCTACGATTCTTACACATGGGCATAGATTCGCTGGTGGCGCTCGTCCTGTACGGGCTCGGGATCGCGGGATTGGTCGCCGTGGCTCATGGGTAGCTGGAGAGGGTTCTTTAGGAGGCCGTTCGTGGATAAGGAGCCAGCTGCACCCAGGGAGACGGAGGAAGCCTAGAGGAAACCTCCAAGCACCACATCCAGCGCTGGCCCTCCTTCCTGGCACTGCTAGTCATCGTGGTCGCCTATTCAGCGATATCCGAGACGCTCGCTCCTCTCCCGGGGTAGCTAGCTACTCCAGGGGCCGGACCGATTGCATCAACACCCGTTTTTCAAAGCACAAAACAGCCCGAACGCAACTAGAAGTACAGCTACCGCAAGTTGGGGATAACCTGCTGCTTTTGGTCCAAGCTCTATCAACTGCGTACTTAGAGATTTCTTAAGCTCCTAGCGTACAGTCGTGGGTAGCAAATAACTCGTAAGGACTATCGAAAACGCAAGAGACAGCATGGTTAAGTAAGAGTGGCCTCTATAGTTCAGCCGTCATCCGTCGGCACGCCAATCTTGCCGTAGTCTTCGTGCTCTTTGTGCTAAAACCACAAGACGCCTTGGAGTTGCTGAGCTTTGGTCAGGTGGACCCCAAAAAGATAGCGCTCCTGGAAGACACACCGCCGGAGAATATATCTCAACCCGAGGATGCTTCCGCAGACCAAGCTTCGGTTACC
>JALZFK010000339.1 GCA_030861585.1 Actinomycetota bacterium
ACCCGACGTCCGCCGGCACATTTGACCTTGGCGGTGACCTCAACGTCGTTCGCATGGGCTTCGGCGCCATGCGGATCACCGGAGAGGGCATCTGGGGCGAACCCGAGGACCCCGAGGAGGCCAGGACCGTGCTCAGGCGCGCGATCGAGCTCGGCATTAACCTCATCGATACCGCCGACTCCTACGGTCCGGAGGTCTCAGAGCGCCTTATTGGCGAGACCCTTCACCCGTATCCCGAGGGGCTCGTCATCGCCACGAAGGGCGGCCTCACGCGTCCGGGACCGGGTCAGTGGAAGCCCGACGGCAGGCCCGAGCACCTACGCGAGGCGTGTGAGGGGAGCTTAAGGCGCCTCAAGGTCGACCGGATAGACCTCTACCAACTACATCGCATAGACCCCCGCGTCCCCGCTGAGGAATCGCTAGGAACCCTCGCCGAGCTGCGCGAGGAGGGCAAGATCCGACACGTAGGCCTCTCCGAGGTTAGGGTCGAAGAAATCCAACAGGCACGTGAGATCGTACCGATAGCCTCGGTGCAGAACCGCTACAACTTAACCGACCGCAACTACGAAGACGTACTCGACTTCTGCGAGCGCGAGGGCATCGGCTTTATCCCCTGGTTCCCGTTGGCCACCGGTAACCTAGCGCGTCCCGGAGGTCCCCTCGACGAGATGGCAGCCCGTCGCGGCGTCGCGCCGAGCCAGATCGCGCTCGCCTGGCTGCTCATGCGCTCGCCGGTAATGCTCCCCATCCCGGGTACCTCGTCGGTTGCGCACCTGGAGGAGAACGTTGCCGCGGCCGATCTACGGCTGAGCCAAGAGGAGTTCGAGGAGCTCGCCGAAACCACCAGGTAGCAGAACGCGAGCGGCGAGACGAGCCGAAGAAAGGAGAGCATGAACATAGAAATCATCGGCGCCGGCAACATCGGCGCGACCGCGGCGCGGCTCTTCGCGAACGCCGGCCATCGGGTTGCGATCAGCAACTCACGCGGTCCCGAGTCGCTGAGAGATCTCATCGCCGAACTCGGCCCGAACGCTGAGACCACGACCGTGGAGGACGCGGCCGCGTTCGGCGAGGTGGTGCTGGTGGCGATCCCCTTTAAGGACTACGAGCGCTTCCAGCCGACCAACTCGCGGGCAAGATTGTCCTCGATGCCATGAACTACTACGCGCAGCGGGACGGCCAGATCGACTTCGGCGACCTCACGTCGAGCGAGGTGTTCGCCCGGCGCCTGCCGCGCGCCCGGCTCGTCAAGGCATTCAACACCATGTACTACGAGACACTCGCGACGGCCGGTCGTAAGTAGAACGGGGATCGCCTCGTGCTCTTTATCGCGAGCGACAACTTGGAAGCGAAGGCCGTTGTATCGCGGCTTATCGAGGAGATCGGCTTCGTGACGGTAGACATGGGCTCTTTGAGGGACGGCGGACGCAAGCAGCAGCCCGACTCGCCCATCTACAACAACCCGACGATGACCGACCGAGCTGGCGAGATGTTAGAGACCAGATGGGCTGACCCAGCACATGCCCGAAGGGAACAACGGACAAGAGAGGAGGCCACGCGATGACGGATGACGCCCGGATCGCTAAGGACCGGATCGCCTTCTTACGAAGGCTAAGAGCCGTCCGGCAGTTCCGGCCTGACCCGGTGCCGCAGGACGTGGTTGACGACCTGTTGGAAGTGGCCCGCTGGACGGGCAGCGCGAGGAACCTTCAGCCGTGGGAGCTCGTGGTGATCCGCGACCGGCAGACGCTCCGGTCGCTAGCGGAAGCCAGGGGTTACGCGGGTCATCTTGCTCGTGCGCCCTTGGGCATCGTGCTGGTGATGACCGGAGAACGACCCGAGCAAGAGGCCTACGACGAGGGGCGCCTGAGCGAGAGGATCATGCTCGCCGCCTTGGCGCACGGTATCGGCTCGAGTATCGGGTGGCTTGTCGGGGAAGGGAGGGCGGCCGCCAAGGAGATCCTGGGTATCCCGCCCGAGCGCGTGGTGCGCACCGTGATCTCTTTGGGCTACCCGGACGAGGAGGCCCGACGATCCCGCCCGAGGACCGGCCAGACGCGCAAACCCTTGTCCCA
>JALZFK010000355.1 GCA_030861585.1 Actinomycetota bacterium
GTCGCGTCCCACGCCCGATCTACTGCCGCGGCGTCTAGGCTTGCGGGGTCTTAGAGGGCCGCCGCGACGGTTGCCTGCAGTTCCTCGCTGCCCACGTTGGCAGAGTCGCTGAGGGTACTGTCCGCGCTGGTGACGTACTTGCGGATCTGGGTAGCCTCTTGGGCTGCGACGCAGCCCCTCGCGACGAAGAAGATAAAGGCGAAGCAGAGGATGAGGAACAACACGCTTCCGAGAAGCGTCACCCAGGGCGGCAAGATGGTGCGCTCGCGACGCCCGGAGGGCCGGCGAGGCGCCCTACCAGAGCCTTTCCCCGAACTCGTAGGTCTGGCGCGACGAACCTTCGGCCCGGACCTTTGGGATTTGCGCTCTACGAACAACCTCCCGGCACGGGGACAGGGCGCGCTCCCTCCTAGAAGGCGGCACACCGTGGGCGAGGGGGGACTCGAACCCCCACGTCCTCTCGGACACTAGACCCTGAACCTAGCGCGTCTACCTATTCCGCCACTCGCCCGATAAGCTCGCGTCTGGCCTCCTCAGGCGGCCTTCGAAGAGCCCGGCGGATTGTACCAAGCCGCAAAGGGAAAGGCCACGGCCCCGGCGGGCTCTCAAGACGCGCTCGCGGAACTTTGCGGCTTTTTTCGGGCGTTAGTGACGAACAGCCCTCATTACCCTATAAAATAACTCTTCGTGGCCGAGACACGTTACATCGGTGGGGACCCCGGCCAAGGCCGCTACGCGCTCGCGGAGATGGTCGGCCGGGGCGGCTTCGCGACCGTGTGGCGGGCCCACCCCGTGGATGGTGCCGGCAAGGGTTTTTGGGGACTCAAGGGCGGGCGAGAGGTAGCCGTCAAGGTCATTCCGGTTTATAGCTCCCAGGAGCGCTCCCGGGCCTTAAGGGAGGGTCATATCGCGGAAAACCTCCATCACAAGAACATCGTCGAGACCCTCGAAGTCATCCCTGGGGATCTCGAGGTGTACCTGGTGACCGAGTTCGTCCGCGGGGTGCCGCTCGACGTCGCGGCGCGACGCTACTCCTTGGATGAGGTTGTAGATGCTCTGGCCCAGATCCTCGGGGCCTTATCTTACGCTCATTCGCAGGGGATCGTCCACCGGGACATAAAGCCCCAGAACGCCCTAGTGGACGACCGCGGGAGGGTGAAGCTCACCGACTTCGGGGTGGCTTACCGGGCTGGGGACACGCGCCTCACAAGGGTCGGCTACGCCGTCGGCACCCCCGGCTACATAGCTCCGGAGATACTGGACGGCGAAGACCCCACCGAGCTCACCGACATCTACGCTGTGGGCGCAACCGCCCGCGCCCTCCTCGCCCACCAGCCGGAGGAACCGACCCCGCGCCTTTTGGAGTTCGTGAACCGCGCGACCTCCCCGAACCCGGCCCACCGCCCCCAGAGCGCGTCGGCGGCCGTGAAACTCCTCACTGGCCGCCGCAACAGCACCGGGGCCGCGAGAAGAGACCTTTCCAAGAGCAAAGAGGCCCCCGCCGGAAGGTTCGCGGGGCACGTCCTGAGGGTCGTGAACGGGCTGGTAGCCGGCTGGCTCGGCTATCTCAGTGCTGGGCTCCTCCTCGATGGCTCTGTGGCCTTGGGTATCGCGGCGGGCTTCGGCGTTTTAGGCTACCTCTTGCCACGCTTAGGGGCTCTCGGGGTCATAGTCACCCTAGCCGTGGCGCTGGTGAGGAGCCAACAGGCGGGCCTCGGATTGGCGACACTCCTACCAGCCGTGGGAGGCCTGTGGGTCGCTGCCGGCACGACCGACCGGAGCATGCGCCGGCTCCCTTTGGGGCCCTTGCTCGCCATCCCGCTCGCCGCCGGAGAGCTCGGGGCGGGATTGCCGCTGTTCTTGGGGACGCTCATGTCCCCCTTAGGAGCTACTCTTTCGGCAGCGGCCGGCGCCGTCTCGCTCGTCGTCTACGACCTCCTCTGGGATGACGGCGTCATCCCCTACCTCGGGCTCGCCTTGGGCAACCTTCCCAGGGCTCTAGGTCCCGTAGAGCTGCTAGGGCGGGGCGAGGAACTCGTACAGGGGTACCCGGCTCTCTTAATGCTCGCCGCTTTGTGGGCCGCGATGGCCGGGGTGCTCTCCGTGGCGGAGTGGTTCGGCGCTTGGAGGCTGGGGCTTGGTTTCACGGTCGGCGGCGGGGTTTTGGGGTATGCTTTAGCGGTCTCGGTTACGCCGGGCGCGTTCTCGCAGGCCATGACTTCGTTGGGCCTCGCGGCTATAATCTATGGTGCTATAAGGTACCTCGGGTCCAGGTTCGGTAGGTAGATTTCTTTGGGTTTCCTGCGGCTAATAGAGAAGCGGATGGAGTCACTCGTCGAGGGGGTTTTCGGCCGCGCCTTCAGGCGACAGGTTCATCCGGTCGAGATCGCCAAGGGCCTCACCAAGCAGATGGACGAACATCGCATGGTAAGCGTCTCTAGGACCTACGCCCCGAACGACTTTACCATCCACCTCTCCGAAGCCGACGCGGAATCCGTCCAAGCCTACCGAAGCGCCTTGAGAGACGAGCTGATCCAGTACGCCTCGACACACGCTCAGAACAAAAACTACCACCTCATGACCCCGCCCAAAGTCCGCTTCGTCACCGAGGAATCTTTGCGCTTTGGCGAGTTCGGTGTGACCGCCAAGCTCACCGGCGGCGAAGGCCCCCGCGAAAAGGGTGCCCCGGACGATACCTCGGGGCAGACCCGCATCTTCCGCACCGAGAAGTCGGGAGGAGCAGGCCAGGGGACGGCCTCTATCTCCGCCGAAGAAGCGCAGAGGCACGGGCTCGCGCGGGAGGTGGCAGAGCTGGTCTTGGAGGACAAAACGCATCCCCTGGAGGGTCGAGGACCGTGGAGTATCGGTCGTAGCGAAGAGAACGACATCGTCATCTCAAGCCCGAACGTCTCCCGCCGTCACGCCCGGCTCTCGCGCTCGGAGAACGGCTTTGTCGTCGAAGACTTGGGCTCGACCAACGGCACCCTCCTCGACGGCGCGCCCATCGACCGTGAGCGCATCGAGAGCGGGGACGAGCTCACCTTCGGGGGGATCACAGCCCGCTTCGTCCGCCGCATGGACGAGGGAGCTCCTTCCTCCCGGGACGCTTGGGATTTCGAGGACCCCGAGACGCGCAAAAAGGGTCACGGAAGGCTCTAGGGACGCGATGGACCTGCAGGTGCCGATACTCGCGGCGAAGGCTCTGCTCCTCCTTTTGCTCTTCGCTTTTATCTATGCCGTGATCCGACGCGGTATAGGCGATCTGCGTTCCGTACCCGAGGATGAGACCTTCGTTCCCGGCGGCGGTGATGGCGTTCGGCGCGACGGTTCGGGGACCTACGATATCGAGGACCGGAACGGTTTCGCCGCACTCGTGGTCGAGGATTCGGACGTCCTCGCGCCGAACACCCGATTCTCGGTGGAGAGCGGCACGACGAGCATCGGTCGTTCGTCTGCGAGCGACATCGTCTTGAAGAACGACGACTACGCCTCCGGCCGCCATGCCAGGCTTACCCGCCATGGCGGCCTCCTCTACGTCGAAGATATCGACTCCACCAACGGCACCTACGTCAACGGCCGCAAGGCCATCGGCGCCACCCCCTTGAGAAGCGGCGACCGGGTGCGGGTGGGTTCCACCACCTTCAGGTACTCGGAGTAGTAGGGCCTTGCTCTTTCTCGAACACTATGGCGTCACAGACCCAGGCAAGGTCCGCAACAACAACGAAGATTCTCTCCTCGTCGGCGAGGGCCGGGACGACACGCTCTTCGCGGTCGCCGACGGCATCGGTGGCTTCGAGGCCGGGGAGGTCGCAAGTTCCATCGCCATCGACGTCCTCAAAGACCTTGAGGCCTCCGCCCCTTTGGAGGAAGCCATAAGGGAAGCAAACAGACGCATCCTCGCGGCCGCCAGGGGGGACGACAGGCTCGCCGGGATGGGCACGACCGTGGTGGCGATGCGCTTCGGCGTAAAGGACGGGGAGCCCATCGCAGAGATATCGCACGTCGGCGACTCTCGGGCATACCTCCTCAAGGGCGGCGACTTGCGGCCCGTCACCGAGGACCACTCCCTCGTCGCCGAGCTCGTCCGAAGCGGCGACCTGACGCGCGCCCAGGCCAGCGAGCACCCGCAGAAGAACTTGATCACGCGCGCTTTAGGCGCCGAGGCGGAGGTCGAGGTCGATACGGCCGTCCTCCCCGTCGGACCCGGGGACCGCTTAATCCTCTGCTCCGATGGCCTCTCGGACATGGTACCCGAGGCCCGGATGCAAGACCTCCTCGCCTCCTCCGGCGCCGAAACCCCCGCAAGGGCAGCCCACGCCCTCGTCTCCGCCGCCCTCGACGCCGGCGGTTTGGACAACGTGACCGTCGTGGTCGTAGACGTAAAAAAGGGGGACCCCTACGTTGAGGAACCCCGCCGGGGTGGCACCCAGGAGATGAGGGCCCTCACTCCCGAGGAGGCCGGCCTCCCACCCCGAGAGAGATCCCGGGACCGAAGGACGCGGGGCAAGCACGCGGCTTCACGAGCAAAGGGCGGGCGACTGGGGTGGTCTCTGAGAGTGTCCATCAGCGCCTTGGCGGCGGCGCTGGCGCTGACGGCGCTGGTCGCGCCCTTCTATTTGTGGGGCACCAGCCGGTATTTTTTGGGCTTCGATGAGGGAGAGGTGGTGATCTACCGAGGGTTACCCTACGCGCCCTTGGGCTATCGGCTCAGCGAGGAGGTCCGGAGGACGGACCTCCAAGAATCCGAGGTCGAGGAGCGTTACAAGGACCAGATAAAGAACCATAGGCTCTACTCCTCCGAGGAGCAGGCCGAGGCCGCTGTACGCGACTTGGGGGCCCCGGAACCGACTACTATCCGGCGGTGACCGCACGATGACCCAGCGCGCCACCGCGCCTATGGCCCTGGCACTAATCGTTACCACTTTGGGCTTCGCGACCCTCATCTTCGTGCAGGACGCCAACAGCCCTCCACTCATCTACGGCGCATACTACGCTGGGATGATGGTCGCACTCTACTTCGGAGTCAGGCTCTGGCTACCGCACTCGGACGCCCTCCTGCTACCGATCGTCACCCTCCTCACAGGGATTGGGCTCATCATGATATACCGGCTTACCTACGAGGTGCCCGGGGTCGAGAACCGTGCCACCACGCAGGCGGTCTGGATCCTCGTCGGGAGCGGTGCCCTCTTGCTCACGATCTTCTTCTTTCGCAACTACCACAAGTTGTTCGCCTACAAGTACCTCTTGGCCCTAGCCGCCGTCGGCCTCATGACCTTAACGTTCACGCCCTTAGGGTACGAGGTGAACGACGCCAGGCTCTGGGTGCAGGCAGGTCCCATCACCTTCCAGCCCTCCGAGTTTGCCAGGATCGCCCTCATCATCTTCTTTGCCGGCTACCTCGCCGAGAAGCGCGATCTCTGGACCGCGACGAGCCGCTCGTTCTTGGGGGTGCAGCTGCCACCGTTGAAATACTTCGGACCCGTGGCGCTAGTATGGGCGGTCTCCTTGGGGCTCCTCATCTTCGAGAAGGACCTCGGAAGTAGCTTGCTCTTCTTCGCCGTGCCCTTGCTCATGCTCTACGTGGCGACGGGGCGGATCGCCTACGTCATCCTCGGGGGGGTCCTCTTCGTCGCGGGTTCGCTCGTAACGTTACGCCTGTTCTCACACGTGCGGGCGCGTGTGGTGAGCTGGCTCGATCCCTGGTCCGACCCACACGGCTCGGGGTTCCAGATCACCCAGAGCCTCTTCAATATCGCCGACGGTGGCCTCACCGGCGCAGGCTTAGGAAAAGGTTTCTCCCAGACCATCCCCGAGGTCGAGACGGACTTCGTCTTCTCCACCGCCGCCAGCGAGCTTGGGCTCTTAGGGGCGACTGCCCTGCTCCTCGCCTTCCTTGTCTTCGTGTATCGGGGCATAAAGATAGCCCTCCTCGCTGAAGACGACGCCTCGAAGCTCCTCGCCTTCGGGCTCACTGCCATGTTCGCAATGCAGACCCTGATCATCGTCGGCGGCGTCACGAAGGCCATTCCTTTGACCGGCATCACGTTGCCCTTCGTCTCCTACGGCGGCTCCTCGGTGCTTGGCAACTTCATCCTCACGGCCCTCCTCCTCGTCGTCTCCGAGAAGGCTGGGAAGCACTTCGACGAAGAGGTAGAGCAAGAGGCGAAAAGTGAGGCAGCTTGAACGCTCACCTCAGGCGCACCTTCTACCTGTTCGTGCTCGGGTTCGCGATGCTGATCGGTGTCCTGGTCTATTGGCAGGTCTACGCGAGGGAGTCTCTGGCCACCGACCCGGCCAACTCCCTGCAGTCACAGCGGGCCCAAGAGACCCCGCGCGGCTTGATCCTAGCGGGCGACGGGAAGACGGAGCTAGCCCGGAGCGTTCAGGAGGATGATGGCCTCTACGCTCGCTATTACCCCGAAGGACCAGTGTACTCCCACGTCGTCGGCTACTGGAGCCCCAGGTATGGGGCAAGCGGGATCGAGGTCGCCCAGACCAACAACCTCTCCGGCACCGGCGAACCTGAGACCCTGGACGAACTCATGAACGAGATCCAGGGCGGCCCCGAGGCCGGCAACGACGTCGAGCTCACCCTCGACCCCGAGCTCCAACGCCTCGCCTACGACCAGCTTGCTTCGAGCACTACGGGGCGCGGCGCCGCCGTTGCCATAAACCCCAAGAACGGCGAGGTCCTCGCGCTGACCTCCTATCCTTCCTACGACCCGAATGACATAGACGAAACCTTCCCCGAGCTCAGCAAAGATCCGAACTCCGGCCTTTTGAGCCGCGCGACCCAGGGCCTCTACCCGCCGGGCTCGACCTTCAAGGTCATAACGACGGCCGCGGCGCTCAAGGCCGGGGTAAAACCAACGGACAAGTTCAAGGACACCGGGACCTACGAAACACCGGGCTATGAGGTGTATAACTACAGAGGCCGGGTCTACGGGAACGTAACCTTTACGGGGGCCTTAGCGAACTCCATAAACGCCCTCTTCGCCAGGATCGGCTACGAGTATGTGGGCGCCGAAGCACTGGGGCAGATGGCCCGGGACTTCGGCTTCGGCGACACTTACGAGGACTTCCCGCTACCCATAAGACCGAGCTCCTTAGGCGACCTCCCCCCAGAGCAGTGGTACCAGGGGAACGTAGCCCAGATCTCCTTCGGCCAGGGCCCGGTCACGAGCAATCCCTTTGAGATGGCCCTCGTGGCCGCGACCATAGCCAACAACGGCACCATGATGGAGCCCCGCCTGGTACGGGAGGTCCGCTCGCCGGACGGAGCCATCGTCGACAAACTAACCCCTCGTGTCCACAGAAACGTGGTAGACAAAGAGACAGCCCAAACCGTCAACGACATGATGCAACACGTCGTGACCGACGTCGAAGTCGACGCTCTGATCCCCGGCGTCAAGGTGGCCGGGAAGACCGGGACCGCGGAAGCTCCACCCGACCAGCTCCACTCCTGGTTCATCGCCTTCGCCCCAGCGGACGACCCCGAAATCGCCGTGGCCGTCATCGTCGAAAACGGGCAGGAAGGCTACAAGGCCGCGCTCCCCATCGCCCGCCGCATGATGGAGACCTACCTGAAGAGTTCTGGGAAGCTCCCCGAGCAACCCCCGAGTACCCAACCTGCCCAGCCAAAGGGCGAAAGCACCCAACCTGCCGAACCGAAGAACCAGAGCCCCCAGCCCGCGCAACCCAAGGGCGAGGTTCCCTTCAAGCTACCGTTCCAGAACCCCTTCCAGAATCCCGGCACAAGCCCGAAAGGGGACCCTAGTAAAGGACCGGGCGGTTAAGGGTATAATGCCCTAGCGTGGAGCAGCTCGTAGTAGACAACCGCTACCGCATCATCAGGTCCTTGGGGTCGGGGGGCATGGCCGACGTCTACCTCGCCCACGACGACGTTCTGGGCCGAGACGTTGCCCTCAAGGTCATGAACGGGCGCTACGCGCACGATGACGAGTTCGTCGAGCGCTTCAGGCGCGAGGCCCAGAGCGCCGCCGCCCTCTCACACCCGAACATAGTCTCGATCTACGACCGAGGCGAGTCCGAGGACGGGACGTACTATATAGCGATGGAGTACCTGCCCGGCGGGACCTTGAAG
Organism: Actinomycetota bacterium; assembly: GCA_030861585.1. Lineage (GTDB taxonomy): Bacteria > Actinomycetota > Rubrobacteria > Rubrobacterales > Rubrobacteraceae > Rubrobacter_F. The sequence continues at coordinate 8,105 of JALZFK010000355.1, forward strand.
GACTGCATCATGAGACGCGGGGCCCTGCCGCCCCGGACCGCGGCGGCGGTGGCGCTCCAGATCGCCGAAGCTTTGCAGGTCGCCCACCGTGCCGGGGTCGTACATCGGGACATAAAGCCCCACAACGTCCTCGTCACCGCCTCAGGCGACGTCAAGGTCGGGGACTTCGGGATCGCCAGGGCCGCCACGTCGAGCACCATGACTAGGACGGGGTCGATCCTGGGCACCGCCCACTACATCTCCCCCGAGCAGGCGATGGGCGAACCGGTGGGCCCCCAGAGCGATCTGTACTCGTTGGGGATCGTTCTCTACGAGATGCTCACCGGGACGCTCCCCTACGACGCCGAAACCCCCATAGGCATCGCTATAAAGCACGTCGACGGCCCCTTGCGCCCGCCGCGGGAGGTCGACCCTTCTATCCCGGAGGGGATAAACGCTGTAACGGTCCAGCTGCTCGCCAAAGATCCCAAAGACCGGTATCAGAA
>JALZFK010000361.1 GCA_030861585.1 Actinomycetota bacterium
TCCTCAGTTGACCCCTACCTGACCCCTACGCGGAACCGAATCGGACGTGTTACTCTGGTCTAGTTGACGACCAGATTAGGCGCGGATATAGCGAAGGCGCGGATACGGCGAAAGCCGCGTAGATAAGGCGTACGGAATCGCCCGATCAGTGGAGCCGACGGGGCTCGAACCCGTGACCTCCACGCTGCCAGCGTGGCGCTCTCCCAGCTGAGCTACGGCCCCGAAAGGCTCTGAGAGTATAGCAACGAGCGCTCTGGTGTCAACGCGACCACCTCTTTACTCCTCCCAACGTTCTTGGGGAACGCCACGCCAAAGAGATTCCAGGCGGTAGTAGTCGCGGGCCTCGTCGGTAAAGATGTGTACGACGACGTCGAGGAAGTCGAGGCTGATCCAGGCAGAGCCCTCGTCGATCCGCCGGGAGCGGGGTCGATAGCCCTGGGCGTTCATCTTCTCTAAGACCTCTTCGACGATGCGCCGCGTCTGGCGCTCGGTCTCGGCGCTCGCCACCACGAAGTAGTCCGTGTAAGAGACGGCCTCCCTGAGGTCCATGATGATCACGTCCTTGGCGAACATCCCGGCCGCCGCTCGGGCCGCCGTGCTCGCCATATGTCGGGTGAGCTCGAGCCCGTCCCGAGCCTCGTCTACCCCTTTAGCCGCGAACTCGTCGCGGCTCACGCTTTCTGCCTCCCGCTCAAGCGTCCCTCCAATCCTTCGTCTTCTCGGCCTTTTTGCGCACCGTATAACCCCCTCTCGTAGATGAACGCGTGCACCTCGTCCGGCACCAGGTACCGGATACTCTTGCCCTCCGCCAGCATCCGCCGAATACCCGTCGCCGAGATGTCCAGCAGCGTGCACTCGACGGGGATAATCTTGTCGAAGTTCTCGAGCGCCTCGGCGAGGTGATCCAGGTTAGAGACGTCGTAGCCGGGCCTCGTCGCCGCCACCATCGAGGTCTCCTGAAGGAGTTGGTCGGGCTCTTTCCAGGAGAGGAGGTTCGCGGCCTCGTCGGCGCCAATTATGAAGAACCACTCGTCGCCTTCGTGACGCTCTTTGACGAGGGGCACCGTATCGACGCTGTACATCGGCTCTCCGGTATCGATCTCCACGCGATCTGCACAAAACTTGTCGTTTTTCCCGATGGCCATCTCCACCATTTGTAGGCGGTCCTCGGCCGCCGCCTTAATGCTGGAGGCCGGCTTGTGTGGAGGGATACCGCCGGGAACGAAGATCACACGCGCAAGTCCCAACGTTTGGGAGACCTGCTCGGCGATCACGAGATGCCCCTGATGTATGGGGTCGAAGGTTCCGCCGAAGATACCCACCTTCATCGGAAATCGAACTCGATCTCGCCGATCCGGACTTCGTCGCCGGGCCCAGCCCCGGCCCGCTTGAGCGCGGAGAGCACGCCCCTTCTCTCCAGCTCTCGCTGAAAGTGCTCAACACCCTCGGGGTTTTCCCAATCCGTCTTCTGCGCCAGCCGCTCGACGGCCTCCCCAGACACCTCGTACATCTTCTTTCCGGCCTTCTCGACGCGCATCCCGTGCCACGTCGGCCGGAAAACGCGGTGCTGCCCGGCACCAACGGTGCTGACGTACGCCTGATCGCCAAGAGCGCGGAGCCGCTCCTCGAAAAGGTCCCGCAGATCCCCCAAACCATCGCCGGTGAGTGCCGATACCTGCGAAGCCTCGGGGAAGGCCTCACGCAGGTACCCTCGCAGCTCATCGTCCAATGCGTCGACCTTGTTAAGGACCACAATCATGGGCTTGTGAGAGAGCCCAGCGGCGTAAAGCTCGGCGCGTAGGGTAGCCTGCGCCTCTTCGGGATCTTCGGTAGCGTCGAGGACGAGCGCCAGAAGGCGCGCCCGCGCTACGTGCCTCAAGAAACGGTTGCCAAGACCCCGGCCCTCGCTGGCACCGGAGACAAGCCCAGGGATGTCCGCGACCACAAACGGCTCACGATAGGACCTCTCGTCCACCACGCCGAGCTTCGGGGTGAGCGTCGTGAACGGGTAGTCGCCGATCTTCGGGCGAGCCGCGCTCAAAGCGGTGAGCAGGGAGGACTTCCCAGCGTTGGGAAGTCCGACGAGCCCCACATCCGAGAGCACCCTAAGCTCGAGACGGACCTCTTTCTCCTCGCCGGGGAGGCCCTTTTCCCTGAAAGCCGGAGCTCGTCGGGTCGAGGTCGCGAAGGAGGCGTTTCCGCGCCCCCCACTCCCACCTTTCGCCGCGACGAACTCCTGTCCGAGCTCCGAGAGGTCGGCAAGCAGGCCGTCTTCGTCGTAGATGAGTGTGCCGACGGGGACGTCTACGACCTCGTCAGCGCCCTTCTCACCAGCGCGGTTGTTGCCCGAGCCGTGGCGGCCGCGGTCGGCCTTTATGAGCTTACGGTGGGCGTAGGGTTCGAGGGTTTGGAGGTCCAAGGTGGCACGGAAGATTACCGCCCCCCCGTCGCCGCCGCGACCGCCATCCGGACCGCCGCGGGGCTTGTACTTCTCGCGGTTAAAAGAGACGACGCCATCGCCGCCATGCCCTGCGCGAACGACAAACCGCGCTTCATCGACGAACTGCAACGGGGCTACGAACCCCCGCGTATGGCGTTCAGGCCTTGGCCCCCACTACGGACCCGTCGGCGGCAACCAAGTCGGGCGCCTCGGAGACGCTCACGACACTCTTGCCACGAGACCTTCCCCAGTTCACTCGGCCCGAAACCTTGGCAAAGAGGGTGTCGTCTGAACCCTTACCGACGTTCAGTCCCGGATGCACCTTGGTGCCGCGCTGACGAACGATGATGCTCCCGGCCGAAACGGCCTCGCCCCCGAACACCTTCACGCCGAGCCTTTTGCCTTCCGAATCCCGTCCGTTCCTCGACGAGCCGCCGCCCTTTTTGTGAGCCATCTTATACCTCCAAAACCTTGATCCGGGTCCGCGCCTGGCGGTGACCGGTCTTCTTCCTGTAGTTCTTCTTGGGCCTGTACTTGTAGATGTGGATCTTCTCACCTTTGAGATGTTCGAGGATCTCCACCTTAGCCGTACGGGCCGTTAGGTCAAAGTCGTCCCTATCGGCCACGAACGCGACCGGCAGCTCCAAAGCGTCCCCGACCTCGCCCGGTAGGCGATCCACGACCAGTTCCGCGTCTTTGCCGGCCCGGTACTGCTTGCCCCCGATCTTTAATACCGCAAACATACGAACGCTCCTATCGCTTGGTAATAGGACGGGCACGCCCGAAAAGAGACAGGCGTGCCGCGATCTCTAGTTGACTAGTATACCCGCCGAAGCACCTCCCGACCAGCGATGATAGCAGAAGATGGGTTTAGAGCCGTTCCTTTCAGACGTCTGCTCCTTTGTAGCCTTCGGACTTCGCACGCATAACGATGCTTTGCAGCAGCCCCAGAGAGATTACGCTAACTACCAAGCTGCTGCGACCGTAGCTGATGAACGGCAGTGGGATACCGGTTACCGGCATGAGGCCCATCGTCATACCGACGTTCACGAACGCGTGGAAGAGGAAGATCGTCGCGATGCCCACGGCGATCAAGACACCGAAGCGGTCCCTCGAGATGGTCGCCACGTGGAGTATGCGCCAGACGAGCACGAAGAACAGGCCGATCAGCAAGATCCCACCGACGAAACCGACCCGCTCTGCTAGGGCGGAGAAGATGAAGTCGGTGTGGTCTTCCGGCAAGAAGCCCAGGTTGGCGAGCGTCACGGCGTCGAGGCCTTTACCGGTGAGGCCTCCGGACCCTATCGCGATCTTGGACTGGAAGACCTGGTAGCCTTCCTCGGTCATTCTCGCGGCCGCGGGGTCGAGGAACGCCGTAAGACGCAAGACCTGATAATCCTCGAGAATCTTGAATTCCAGCGCGACCGCGAAGAGGGCGACAGCCGACGCCAAGAGGAGCCCGAGATGGTAGAGCCTCGCCCCTCCCACGAAGGCCATCACGAAGAACACGGCCCCAAACACTAGAGCGGTACCGAGGTCGGGTTGGGCGAAGACAAGGAGCGCCGGCAAAGCGACTATCCCCAGAGCCTTGAGGAAGGTCTTGTTCTCGCCGAGGCGGTTATCGGCGAAGTATCCGGCCAATACTAAGACCACGACGAGCTTGGTAAACTCCGAGGGCTGAAACTGCACGGGCCCTATGTCGATCCAGCGCTGGCCACCCTTGGCGCTGATGCCGATGATCTCCACTACGAGGAGCATGACGAGGGCGATGCCGTAGATGAGAGGCAGATATCGCTTGATCAACCGGTAGTCCATGAGGGCAAGCGGCACCGCCCCCGCGAGCCCTACCACGAACCCTAAAACCTGGTTCAGCGCGTAAAACTCCCCATCTTCGGAGCCCGCGACGTACACGGCGAAGACGCCAAAGACCGTAAGCGCCAGCGAGGTCGCCAGCAGTATCGGATCCATCAACCCGAGCAAGCCGAAGGGGCGTGTTCCGCCGCCGACGCTGCTGCTCCTGCTTAGATCCAATGCTCTTCCTTGGTGATGACGAGCTTCAGCAGCCAACCGCCCACTAAGTATGCCAGGAAAGCGTTCAACAGCACGTCGGGGACCACGCCGCCGAGGATGTAGCGTGCAAGGGGGGGACCTTCGCGACTGGCGAGGAAGAGACCGAACAAGCTTAGCAGGTCGTACGCGGCCACCGCGACCGCCTGCGCCAGAACCAGGCGCGCCTCGCCTTTCACGCGCGCTGCCCCGGCCCGGACCGAGACCGCCGCCGCGACGATCCCGCCAAGAGCCCCAACCCCGAAGAGCCCGCCGCTCAAGGCGTCCGTGAGAACCCCGCCAAAGAAGCCCAAAAGCAAAGCCTGGAGCTCGCGCAGGTTCGTGACCGCGACGACCACGCCGAGAACGAGAAACTTCGGTCCCACCCACCCCAAGGTAAGGAACGGCGAGAGGGCAGCCTCCAAGAGCGCCCCGAGCGCTACGAGGATCGCCGCCCGAACGATGAAGGCCTGGCCTAACACGCGTACATTACCAATCGACGATCACCCGCACCTCTTGGACGTCATCGGGCTTTAACACGGGCGTGATGACTATCTTCTTGTACTGGGCTATGTCCTGCGAGCTCACCGACTCGACCGTCCCGACGAGGAGCCCCGGCGGGAAGAGGAGCTCCCGATCGCCCGCGCGCCCGCTCGTGACCACGAAGTCTCCCTGCTCGGCTCCGGCGTTTAGGTCCACGTAGTCCACCCCGAGGTAGCCCTCCCAATTGGTCCTGAGGAGTCCCTCCCCGTGGGAGCCTTCCGCCGACGCGAGATCCTCCCTCAAAGAGGCCGGGGAGCTCCGCCTCGGTGCCGTGGACTCCTGCCTCGTGGACTCTCCCGCCATGGTGGATTCCCGCGACGTAGCGGAGCCCGGTTCCGATTCGTCCGCTGGGGCTTGCGGCGGCAAGAGCCGAACGCCGGCGGCGAAGTTACGGTCTGTGATGAGGATGACCTCGGCGGTGTTAGGAGTAACCCGGTCCGTAGTGCGTCCGACGAGGATATTGTTCCCGACGACGACCGGTTGCTCGGGTCCCACGCCATCGTTCGTGCCGACGTTGATCACCACCCGCTCAGTGAGCTGTCCGCCTACGGGGGCGACGATCCGCGCGAGCGGCGCGTACTTGAAGGACGCCTGCTCGCCTTCGAGCAGCTGGCGCAGCCGCCCGTTTTCCTGCCTCAAGCGCGCGGCCTCTGCGGCCCCCTCTTCGTACTCGCGAGCTTTCTCCTCGAGCTCCTTCCTCTCACCAGTGTCCAGAACCCCCTCGATCCTATAGCTCGCCGCCTGAAAAGGCGAGGCGGCGAGGGCGAACAACCCCCGCACCGGCCTCAAGACCTCCGAAGCCCCGAGCTGGATGGTGTGCAATGGTCCTTGCTCATCCTCCTTTACGTAAATCGTAAACAAGATGAGGCTCGTTACGCAGAGGACGATGAGGGCCGCGAGGCCGCTCGCGGCGTTGGACTTCCGGCGCCCCAAAGCGTCAGGAAGCGGAGAGGGCGTTTCGGTAGTACTCGATCTCTTCCAGGCAGCGGCCGCTACCGATAGCTACGCACATCAGCGGGTCTTCCGCCACGTGCACCGGCACACCCGTCTCCCGTCTCAAGCGCTCGTCCAACAGCCGCAAGAGCGCCCCGCCGCCCGCCAAGACCATCCCCCGGTCCATGATGTCCGAGGCAAGCTCGGGAGGGGTTCGGTCCAAAGTGTCCCTGACCGCCGCGACTACCGCGTCCACGGGTACGCTTATGGCCTCCCTGACTTCTTCGCTAGTTATGACGATCGTCTTAGGCAAACCCGTCACCAAATCCCGGCCCCTTATCTCGGCCGACTCCTCCTCCTGCAACCGGAAGGCGCTCCCGAGCTCTATCTTGAGCTGCTCACCGGTCTGGGTGCCGATGGCGATCTTGTACTCCTTCTGGATATAGGCGGAGATCGCATCGTCTATGTCGTCGCCGGCGATCCTTATGGAGGACTTGGTCACAATGCCACCTAAGGAGATCACCGCGACCTCACTGGTGCCGCCACCGATGTCTACCACCATCGACCCTTGGGCCTCGTTAACCGGCAACCCCGCCCCGATCGCCGCCGCTAAAGGCTCCTCGATGGTAAACGCCTGGCGGGCCCCGGCCGACTCGGTCGCTTCCTTGACCGCCCGAAGCTCGACACCCGTAACCCCGCTGGGCACGCACACTACGACCCTCGGCCCGATCAGGGACCTGAATACCTTGCGCCGCGGCTGCGCCCTGCGGATGAAGTACGAGAGCATCTTCTCCGTAACCTCGAAGTCTGCTATAACCCCATCCTTCAATGGCCGCAAAGCCACGATGTTGCCGGGTGTGCGCCCGAGCATCCTCTTCGCTGCGCTCCCCACGGCGACGACCTTATCGGTCTTGTTGTCTATGGCCACCACCGAGGGTTCCGAGAGAACTATCCCCTGCCCCTTGACGAACACCAACGTGTTCGCCGTACCGAGATCTATCGCAATGTCCCTTCCGAACATCCCTCCCACCATCCTCTTGTTAACTCATCTACCGATCGGATGCCGCCCCGGCTAGAGCATCCCGTGTTCCTTCATGCTGAAGTAGCCATCGCCCACAATGACGTGGTCGAGCACCTCTATCCCTAATACCTCGGCGGCCTCCCCGATCCTCCTCGTAACCTCGCGGTCCTCTTGGCTAGGCTCGACCTTGCCGCTGGGGTGGTTGTGCGCGAGTATCACGCTCGCAGCGCTCGCCCGGACTGCCGGCTTGAAGACCTCCCGGGGATGGACGAGGGAAGCAGAGAGCGTGCCTACGCTAACCAACGGAGT
>JALZFK010000367.1 GCA_030861585.1 Actinomycetota bacterium
CTCGCGTACGCCAAGGAGCGCGAACAGTTCGGCCAACCGCTGGCCTCCTTCCAGCTCGTGCAGCAGAAGCTCGTGAACATGGTCAACGAGATCTCACTCGCCCAGCTCCTCTCCATCCATGTCGCCCGCATGAAGGACGCGGGGAACCTCGACCCGGCCACCGTCTCGATGTTCAAGATGAACAACGTCGCCAAAGCCCGCCAGATGGCTGCATTGGCCCGCGACGTCTTGGGCGGCAACGGCATCTTGCTCGACTATCGGGTGATGGAGCACATGGCCGACCTAGAGGGCGTCTACTCCTACGAGGGCACCCACGACATAAACACCCTCATCGTCGGCCAGGCTATAACTGGCATGAGGGCGTTCGCTCCGGAGCCTCCGAAGAAGCCCGAGCCGGAGAGGGATGGCCAGCCCGAGCGGGCCGAAAAGGCCGAATAAACACAGACGGCCATGATCAGCACGACGAAGGTAGAGCACCCTCCTCGTTATACCTCGCGACACCGGAGCACCAGGCGCTTCGTTCGTAGCGGCGTGCCCAACCACCAAGCCGCGTTTCTCCCGGAGCCGGGCCGCAGGCCAGAGGTACGACGCTTCCTCTCGCATGCGGACGCTGGGTAGATCACTCGTTCAGCCCGCTCGTGGGCAGTTCGTACGTCCCGTCGCCCGGGTCACTTCGACGAGCTTAATGGTCGGGCACCGGGTTGCAGAAGTCATCCCGCAATCCGTCAAGCGCACGGCCTACGCGAAGACTCGCGTTATAACTCGAATTTACACAACGCTCGGGTTTCACTTCAACGTAATCTTTATCTACCGGCCGCCCAGCGGGTGTCGCCTGGGACACTCACATGCACCATCGTGAACAAAGAGCGTATTCCCGGTGCCTATGATTAGCTATCAGCCGGGCGGCACATATGCGCGATACGACGTCACGCCGGCCCTGTCCCGACGACCCGTACCTTCTGCATAACCGACACCCGCTCCCCTTCGCCCTATCGAAGATGACTAAACCTCTACCAATATCGCGTCGCCCTGGCCTCCGCCGGAGCAAATGGCTCCGAGCCCCTTGCCGCCGCCCCTCTGTCTGAGCTGGTAGAGAAGCGTCATCAGGATGCGTGCGCCGGAGGCGCCTATCGGGTGGCCCAAAGCCACCGCTCCGCCGCTCACGTTCACGATCTCTGGGTCCACCCCGAGGATCTCCGTCGAGTGGATGGCGACCCCGGCGAACGCCTCGTTTATCTCCACGAGGTCGAGCTCGTCGGCGCTCCACCCGGCCTTCTGTAACGCCATCTTCCCGGAGTTCCCGGGTACGGTCAGAAGGCACGGCGGGTCCTCGGCCACCTTCGCGTGGGTTACGATGGTTCCCAAAGGTTCTATACCCCGCCGCTTGGCGAAGCTCTCGCTGGCGACCACAAGAGCGCCCGCACCGTCGTTGACCCCGGGCGCGTTCCCGGCCGTTACGCTGCCGCCGGGCCCCAGCGGCTTCAGGGCTGCAAGCTTTTCCAGGCTGGTGTCGCGCCGGATGGCCTCGTCGTCTTCGACGTAGTCGACCTCTCCCTTCTTGCCGGTAACCTTGACGCCGACGACCTCCTCGGCGAGCCTACCTTCGTCCGTGGCGGCGGCGGCGCGCTGATGGCTACGCAAGGCCCACTCGTCCTGCGCTTCCCGGGTTACGCCCTCCTCCTCGGCGATGTCTGAGCCGAATTGGAACATATTGACGTGCTCGAAGGCGTCCAAGAGCCCGTCGTGGATCATGGCGTCCACCACCACGCCGTCGCCCATCCGCATCCCCCACCGCGCCCCTTGGAGCAGGTAAGGAGCGTTGGACATGCTCTCCATGCCGCCGGCCAGGACCACCTCGTAGTCGCGGGCCCGGATCATGGTCTCCGCCAGGGTGACGCTCCTCAGTCCCGAGGCACAGACCTGGTTCAAGGTCTCGGTCGTAAGACTAAAAGGCAACCCCGCGTGATAGTTCGCCTGCCTAGAAGGGATCTGCCCTACCCCCGCCTGCACCACGATGCCGAAGATCGAGTGCTCTATCTCGCCGTCCTCGATGCCGGAGCGCTCGATAGCCTCCCTTATCGCTGCCCCACCCAACTCCGGCGCGCTCAAGGGCGATAACGCTCCACCGAACCTGCCGAACGGCGTCCGCGCCGCTCCTAGAACTACTGCTCTCTCCACTTCTGGTCCTCCATGTCCGAAATCGATCACGCTAGTGGACGGCGGTCTCGTTATTCCCCTCTCCGCGGTCCGACA
>JALZFK010000405.1 GCA_030861585.1 Actinomycetota bacterium
GTAGACCGCCATGTTGTGCTGGGCGAAGCTTTTAGCCGAGCGCTGGATAACCTCTCGGAGCTTCCGGTAGCGGGAGGCCGTCGAGTTCGCGCTAGCCATCCGTCTTAAGGCGCACCCGGAAGAAGTCGAAGAGGATGCGCAGGACCGCCAAAGTCGGGACGGCCACGATCACGCCCGGTATACCGCCCAGTCCCCCGCCGATTATCACCACCAGAAAGACCAGGATCGGGTGTACGTGCAGGGTGTCGCCCTGGATCTTGGGCGTCAGGAAGTTTCCCTCCAACTGCTGGATTCCCAGGAACAAGAGCGCCGTTAAGAGCGCGGTCGTCGGCGAGACGGTGAGCGCCACTATTACCGCCAGGATCCCACTGATCCATGCTCCTAGGTAGGGTATCACGGCCATGATGGAGACGACAGCGCCCAGGACCAGGGCGTACGGTACGCCGAGCAGGAACAGGCCTACCGCCGAGATCGCCCCCTGGATGGCGAGCACCAGGGCGAGCCCGCCGAGGTACTTGGAGAGGGAGTAGCCGAAGGCCTCCCACAGGGTCTTCGCGTCGTGTCGGTAGGCGTGCGGTGCGGATCGGAGGAAGGCTGCCTTTATCCGGCGCACATCGACCAGGAGGTACGCTCCGACAAAGACTACCCCGAAGAGGGTCACCGCAAAGCCGAAGGTACTGAAAATGAAGCCGAAAGCCCCACTGAGCACGTTCCCGGCGACGGTCTGCGCGGCGCTGACAAGGTCGTCCCGCACCCTAGAGAAGATCTGGTCGGGGTTCGTGGGCAGGAGGCCCCTGTTGTGCAAAAAGTTCAGCGCGTCTTGCAGGTACTGCTCGACGGTGCTCGCTATCCCCGGCACCGCGCTTAGGAGGGCCACGAACTGCTCCACGACCAGCGGCACGAGGTAGAGCACCGCCAGCCCGACGAGCCCCATCACGAGCAAGAACGAGAGGAGAATCGCCAGCCCTCGCGGCATAAAGCGCGAGAGGAACCCGACCGGGAAAGAGAGGATGAGGGCCAGGGCTATTCCGCCGACGGTCATCGTGAGCACGTCCGGCACCCGGTACACAACGTACGCGAGCGCCACGAGCGCGGCCAGGATCAGGGCCGTACGGGTGCGTCTGGAGATACGGATCGGGGTCGGATGGGCGCTAACATCTGGCTCGCCCTTCAGACCTTCGGGCTCACGCTCCTGGCGCCTGAATTTCGTGGGCTCCCCCACGTCTTTGCTGCTCTCGTCCGGTATGGGCACCATCTCTCCGAAAGTTTGAGGCTCCTCTCGCTCCAGGTAAGAGGAGCCTGACTATCAGGAAGTTCGCGAGCAGTATGAGCGCGAACCACAGCCAGGTCCTTCGGGGCGGCATGGCGCTCTGCCTCTCGGGACCCGAGGGGCGCGGTGGTTCCTTCGGTGGGCTCCCGGAAGACCGGGGGCTCTCTCGGTCGTGTTGGTGCTGTCTTGTGGCGTGCTCATCGCGCACCTCCCGAATTCAAGCGGGCAATAAATGCTACTCGTACCAAACAGTCCCGGAACATCGGCGCTCTGGTATTGCTCGATACGATTGAGTCTACCCGTGTAGGATGAGATCAAATCCTTCTGCTGATCGGCGACGGTGCCGAGCACGAGTCTCGCTCACCGTCGCCCGTGAAGCTGCGCTGCCCTCACCTGCCAGCCCCGTTCTGCGCCTGGAGCCAGGGCAACGACGTGGTGTAGAGCGAGAGCTAGCCGAACCCCTGACACGAAGGGGCAACGATGGATCTCTCCCTCTCTGTACCTTCCAACCGGATCTCGGGCTCCGAAGTAAGGCGGCGAGGCGGACGCGCTGAACTTACCCCTGCTGCGCGTCGTCGGCAGCAGCAGATCTTGGGACCCGGGCCACGAGCACCTTGTCGACGCGGTGGCCGTCCATGTCCACGACCTCAAAGGAGAACCCCTCCCACTCGAAGCGGTCGCCCACTGTCGGCACACGCCTGAGCTGGGCCATCATCATCCCGCCCACTGTCTGGTAGTCCTCCTCCTGCCCGGCGGGCGGTCTGCCCAACCCGAGACGTTCTTTGAGCTCTTCGGCGGCCAGCAGGCCGTCGACCAGCCAGGAGCCGTCCCCGCGTCGCACGATAGGCGCCTGGCGGGAGTCCTCGAGGTCGCCTACGAGGGCCTCGAGGACGTCGGACGGCGTGACGAGCCCCTCGATGTGGCCGCGCTCGTCGACCACGAGGGCTAGGGGCAGGACGGATCGCTTGAACGCTGCGAGCGCCTCCGTGGCGGGGGCGCCCTGCGGAAGGAGAGGCGGGCGCCGCAAGGAGCCCAGCAGGTCGGCGGGCCGTCCTTCTCGGATCTCTTGTGCCAGGGCGTCCTTCACCGAGGCTACGCCCAGCAGATCGTCGAGGTCACCCCGGGCGACCGGGTAGTACGAGTGCCGGCTCTCCGCTATCAGCCGTCGGTGCTCCTCCGGCGGGTTGTCGGCGTCCAGCCAGACGATCTTGGGTCGCGGCGTCATCAGCGCGCGCACCGGGCGATCGTCGAGCCTGAGCGCGCGCCGGGCAAGGTCTCTCTCTTCGTCCTCGAAGACCCCCGCGCGCGCCCCCTCCTCAAGGAGGATCTCGACCTCCCGTTCGCTGACTGGAGGCTCAGTGGAGGGCCTTACCCTCAGCACCCGCAGCACAGCGTCGGTCGATACACCGAGGAACCAGACCGCTGGGGAAGCCAGGGTCGAGAGGAAGCGCATGGGCCTCGCCACGTGCGAGGCCACCCTCTCGGCGCCGTTCAGGGCCAGGCGCTTGGGCACCAGCTCACCCAGGATCAGCGAGAGGTAGGTGATGGAGGCCACCACCGCGCTGAAGGTGATGGCCCCGGCGTACGGCGCGAGGTCAGGAACGGCGCTCGAGAGGGCGCCCGCCAGGGGCTCGGCTATCGTCGCCCCGCCCACGGCGCCGGCCAGGACCCCGATCAGGGAGATTCCGATCTGCACGGTAGAGAGGAAACGATTCGGCGAGTTTGCAAGCTCCAGCGCGGAGCGGGCCTTACGGTCGCCCGCATCGGCGCGCTGCCTAAGGCGTGCCTTGCTGGACGAGACCAGGGCGGTCTCGGACATGGCGAAGAGACCGTTGAGGAGGGTCAGCGCGACGATAATCGCGATCTGTATCGAGAGGTTGAGCATTTTGGGCTCCGTTCATTGCCGTGGCGCATCCTTCGCAACCCCTGGGAAAGAAGCGGTGGTGTTAAAAGGGGCCGAAAACTACTAGCTACGCCAATTCGCCGAGATGCCGAGAGGGTTAATCCGCTTGGAAACCCGTGATTAGGCGGCTTTGATATCGATGACGTTCTCTGTAACAAGGGTTCGGTGCACCGGGCATTTCTCGGCGATCTCGAGGAGCTTCGTTCGTTGCTCGCTGCTTAACGGCCCGGCGAGCTCAATGTCTAGCTCGATTCGGTCGAGTTTGCCGTCCTTGGTTTCGCACTCGGCGCAGTCCTCTGCATGAATCCTTGAGTGTCGAAGCCGAGTACTCACACTTCGCAGCGGCCAACCTCTGCGCCGAGCGTACATCGTGACGGTTATCGAGGTGCACGACCCCAGGGCCGCGAGCAGTAGATCGTATGGCATAGGTCCTCCGTCGTTCCCCCCACACCCTTTGGCTCATCAGCCGTCAGCTGGTGCGGGCCGGCAACAATCTCTTGGGTAAATCCTTCAGCATCTCCAGAGACCAGCACCTCCCTAGGAGTGGCTGCCCCCGAACCATTCCTCGTACTCCTAGTCTGTTCGCTCATCGAACCTCCTGATCTACTAAGGATACCCTTATGAGTGGGTCTTACCCGGAGTGGAGAGGTTTTACTGTCCCCGCACAACCAGCTAGACACACCAGCTACCATCAGATGCCTACCTAATTTCGGCTGTTTTGACTTCAAACTTCCTTTAGCGGGACACTTGAGGGCAACAAGGAAGGCCGAGGCTTCTATACCCCGGCCTTCCTTGTTGGCAAGCGAGTTTGCTCGATCACCCGCCTTAGCTACGCTGGCCTCTACAGAGGGCATTAGCCCGCGCCCGACTCCCGGAACCTAGTATCCGTCGTCCTCTATCCTCACCTTACCGCGGAAGAGGCGGTAGATAAGGACGAAGTAGATGGCGGCGAGCACCATGCCTATGATCCACCAGACGAGCCCAACGGCGAGCCCGTAGACCAATCCGGAGGCGTTGTAGACGGTAAGGCTGTTCTCCGGCTCTACAGCGGCGGCTCTGTTCTATCCCTACTGCTGCCACACTGCTGCCACGGCTACTCGACTTGGCTATTCTTCCACCGGCGCCAACGACTGGTGCTAGCGCAACTCTTGGATGCGGTTGGAGGAAGTTGCTACAGCTTCTGGTGGCCCATTGGTCGTTGCGTTTGTTACGCATGGTTGGTGACGAGCCTTCTGGGGGGCACCACCACTGGATGGAGCGCATGCCCGTCCAGACGGCGAGGCGGACCGAGAGCGTGTCTGGTGGAAGAACTGCTGAACTCTCAGGTACCCTCGAGGCCGTTGCGACGGCGTGAACACCGAGCCAAATGGGGTCGTTGAAGGCTACCTGTGCGGCTCGAGGACTCATCCATAGCGAGGGGAGCATGAACCTTGCCGAACACACCTTAGCCGAGTAAGCTGGGGCTCTAGAACCGGGTGAAGCAACTACCGTCTCTATTGGGAAGCGTTACCGAGGCGGTGCATGGAACGTATGGAACAAGACCGCATGAGATTCGAGCCGATTAGCGCAGAAGACATTATAGCGGAGCTTACGCAACCGCTAGAGAAACGAGACGAAGCAAAAGAACCCGTAAGACCCGTATACACGCTACGCCACAGGTCCGTAGTGGGCAAGCTAGATCTCAAGCACCGCGTCATCGAGATCGCCGTGGACATCCAGGAGTGCGAGTTTCTGGACGAGGTAGACCTGAGATACTGCGAGTTCAAGCAGGTTGTCGACTTCTCAAAGTGCCACTTCAAGAAACATTTCGACAGCGGCAACAGGGGCGAGGCCCACACCATCTACCGGAAGGATCTAATCTGCAGGGGAGCGGAATTTGCGGGCCCATTTGACTTGCACGGCGGCTTGATAGAGGGCAGCGCATTCTTCGCTGGTGCCAAGTTCCTCAGCGAGAAACGATCAGTGGATTTCGGCTGGACTTCCGTTGGCGAAACCCTTGTGTTTGACCGAACCCTTTTCAAGGGTGCGGCGGACTACTCCAACGTCAAGTGTGCTGGAACTGGACGATTCGAGAACTCGAGCTTCGAGGGAGAAGTCGACTTCCATGGCGCCTCCTTCGGCAGGAGTTTATTTTGCGGAGGAGCGATCTTCAAAGCAAAGGCGAGCTTCAACACCCTCGACTGCGAGGACAGCGCATTCTTCGACTCGGCTATGTTCGAGGGAGAAGTCGACTTCACCCGCGCCTCTTTCGGCGGGGACTTGTACTACCGGGAAGCGATCTTCAAAGCAAAGGCGATCTTCAACACTCCCAAGTGCGGGAACAGCGCATTCTTCAACCTGGCAACGTTCGAGGGAGAAGCTAACTTCGTTAACGCCTCTTTCAGCAGGAGTTTGTTCTGCCGGGAAGCGATCTTCAAAAAAAAGGCGAGCTTCAACACCCTCGACTGCGAGGACAGCGCATTCTTCGACCCGGCCACGTTCGAGGGAGAAGTCGACTTCCGTCGCGCCTCCTTCGGCGGGGGTTTGTACTGCCGGGGAGCCAATTTTGAGCGATACGTCACCCTCTACCAGAGCAAAATAGGCATGCTTTCTCTAGGTAGGACTCTTCCTTTTGGGGAAAACAGCCGAGTGGACCTGCGCGAGTGTCAGTTTGACAGGTTCGACGGTTCATCGAAAGTAGCAAAAGAGATGGCCGCGAAACAGCGACCGGAGGAGTTCAGCAGGGACCCCTACCTGCAACTGGAGAAGTACTATCGCGGCGTAGGAAACGAGCTTGAAGCCAAAAGGCTACATTACATGGGTCGACGCGATCTTCGAGAAAACGCAAAAGACAAGAACGGTCGCACCGAATGGCCTCTGCTAACGAGGTGGGGCGATTGGTGCCTTAAATGGTTGACCGGCTATGGGGTTCACACATGGCTTCTGCTCATACCGATCTTCTTCTTCCTGGGCGTTGGTACCTGGGTTTTCTGGCCGTCCGAAGCGCTCGTCACAACTCCCGGAACGCACGGCCAATCGAACGAAGGTCAAGAAGCTAATGCACTATACCTAGCCTCCACCGGCTCCAGTCAGGAGCAAAGCCAGGGTGGGCTGGGGCAGCATCTGTTCCATCGAGTCTCCTACAGCCTGGATCTCTTCTTGCCGGTGGTCAATCTGCACATCGATGAGGACTGGCAGCCTAACGGATTGGGACGACAAATCTACGCCGTCGTTCATTCGATGGTCGGCTGGATACTGGTACCGTTGCTACTCGCCTCTCTAGCCGGGATCATAAGGAGGGAGTAGCACGCTGCGTGGAGCCTTGATGGTAAGAGAGGTCAGTAGGGTATGTCTTTCTCATGGGATAAGGCGTACGAAACCATCCTAGCTCTCAGCCTTACCAAACATGCTTTAAGACGCTGGGTGGTCGTTGACCGCACGCTGGATCAGGAACCAGCCACCTTCGAGCCACTCGTAGGTGGCCCGCCCGCGAA
>JALZFK010000412.1 GCA_030861585.1 Actinomycetota bacterium
AGGGAACCCCTGCATAAACTATATTCTCCACGATGCATAGGGAAACTTTACAACGACTCTTCCCCACGGCCAAGTTCGATGAACCTTTAAAGCGTTATACGGCTTGGAAGATCGGGGGCCCCGCCGACGCTATTTTGGAGCCTTCGGGTGCTAATGATCTGATGGGGGCCGTTCGGAAGGCCCGCGAGCATGGCATCCCCGTGACCGTTCTTGGTGGTGGCACGAACGTCCTCGTCCTCGACGGCGGCATAAGGGGCCTCACCATAAGGCTCGCCCGCGCGCTCACGGACGTAAAGATGACCGACACGAGGGTTATGGCCGAGGCGGGTGTCCTCTATCCTGTGCTCGCCAATACGACCGCGGGCAAAGGGCTCGTGGGCTTGGAGTTCGGGACCGGGATCCCAGGAACGGTGGGGGGCGCCGTGTATATGAACGCCGGTGCCTACGGCGGCGAGACTCGCGACTTCCTCGACTGGGCCGACATCTATAAGCCGGAGACCGGCGCGGTCGAACGCGTTGTGAACGCCGATCTTGCACTCTCCTACCGCCGCAGCGTGCTGCACGATCATACGGGTTGGGTTGTGCTACGCGCGGCGTACACCTTGACGCGAGGAGATCCAAAGGAGCTTAAGGCCCGCATAAAGGAGTTTCGCGCCCTACGCATGAACGGCTCCCCTAACCGCCCGAGCTGCGGCTCCACCTTCAAGCGCCCGAAGGGCGACTTCCCGGGGCGGGTGATAGAGGCGGCGGGGCTAAAGGGGACGCGAATCGGACAGATCGAGGTATCCCCCGTCCACGCCAACTACTTCGTCAACCACGGCGGCGGCACCGCCAAAGATGCCCTGAAACTGATCGAGCACGTTAAAGAGACCGTACGCGTAGAGCTCGGCGTCGAGCTGGAGATGGAGGTGCGGGTGATCGGGGAACCGTAATCCTAGTTGGTTAGCGTTTACTAGGCCGACGCTTCGGTCTGTGGCTGGTTAGCCGACCTGCTGGCTAGCCGATCTGCTGTGCCGGAACAGGTCCGGTATATCCGCGAGGTCGGTGTGGGTATCGCAGACGTCCAGCAAGGCCTGGGAGGTGCACTGTCCGGCGCTGATGACCTCGACACGCAGGCCCTTCTCGCTCTGGAGGTACTCTACGGCCTCGACGTAGTCGCCGTCGCCGGAGACGAGGACGTAGGCGTCGACATGATCGGCGAGGCGCATCATGTCTACTACGATGCCCATGTCCCAGTCGCCCTTGTGGGAGATGACGCGCTCCCCATCGGTAGAGAGGGTCTCGTGGACGACGAGTGGCTTCGAGCGCACCTTATAGCCGAACTTGTTGAGGTTGTAGACGAAGGAGCGGGCGCTAGAGATTTCGTCCGCCTCTTGCTTCTCGACGATGTAGAAGGTTGCGCGCAGGAGCTTCCGGCCGCTCGTGGCGGCGGCGAGAAGGATGCCGTAGTCAAGGATGCCTTTGTAGTAGCTTTTTATGGAGTGGTACAGGTTCGCCCCGTCGACGAAGACGGCGACTTTCTCCGTAGCATCTGGCCTTTCCGTAGTTCCCACAGCGCCGCATGTTACCAGAAAAAGGGGCTGCACAAGGGGCCGAGGTGCACCTCGCCGCACGGAATAGCCGATATGATATGCTCGGGCCTCGAAAAGACGGGCCTGAGAATTTCGAGGTAGAGAGCGGAGACTAGAGCGGTATGGAATTCGAAGTTAGCATAGACGAGCGTGCGGACGCTTACTCGGTCGTCGCGGTGCGTGGCGAGGTAGACCTTCACACGGCGCCAAAGGTCCAGTACGCCATAGAACGCGGCTCGGAAGGGGTCGAGGCGGTTGTCGTGGATATGGGCGGTATCGCATTCATGGACTCTACGGCTCTTTCGACGCTCATGCGGGCCAGGGAATCGCTGGAGAACAGGGGCACCTCCCTCAGACTGACTGCTCCCTCCAAGGCTGTCGAGCGCATCTTCACGGTGACGGGCTTCAGTGATTACTTCGACATCTACCCCTCCCGAGAAGCCGCCATCCTCGGTTAAGGGAGTCCTCATCCCAGGAGATAGCCGAACGGGGCTCCTCCTAGCAGCTCCTTAGGATTCGAGTGGGTCGAGCAGCGCATCGGTCTCGTTGGGGTCGGCCCTGTCTCCTTCAATGAGGCTAGTAGATATAGGTATTCTGGACCAACGGCGGGGAGTGGGTACTTAAGCGTTACCCCCGGGTCGGGGGGGGTCCGCAGGCCCATCCCACGTAGGAGGCTGGGTTTGGGCCCCGTGTCAGCGCCAGTTAAAAGTGCTGAGCAGGTTCGAGAAATCGTCCGTCCAGACGCCGTCCGAGCCGTCTTTGCGGAAGCACGGGTGCCAGCGCTGGTCGTCGGGTACGCTGCCGAGATCGGTGTCCTCGCGGGCCATGACCACCCAGTGAGACTCGGTTTTGAACGGTATATTTCGGGTCTGCAAGTCGTATTGACCGTAACAGGATAGCCCCCTGTTTTGTGCCAAAGTACCCAGTACGGGTTCCAGCTCTAGGTATCGGTTGGTGACGTGGAACACCAATACCCCGTCGCTCCTGAGCTTGGAGAGGTAGAGGTCTACGGCCTCCCTGGTCAGGAGGTGAACGGGTACCGCGTCGGAGTTGAAGGCGTCGGCCACTATTACCCCGTACTCCGCATCAGGAGCCTCAGCCATTTTGAGGCGGGCGTCGCCCAAGGCCACTTCCGACTCTCCGGGGCAATCGCGCAAGTAGGTGAAAAGATTCGGATCGCGAGCGATCCGCTCGACGAGGGGGTCAATCTCGTAGAAGGTCATCCGCTGTCCAGGCTTGTTGTAGCAAGCCATCGAGCCCGTGCCCAACCCCAGTATGGCGGTCCGCGACGTGACGTCCTCATTCGGCAGGGCATCGAAGAGCTGCCCTATCGGCCCGGTGCGGTGGTGGTAGGTGGTGGGCTCGGGTGGCGTGACCCCGAAGACCTGAGCGCCGTGGTTGGTGTTGCCAACCTCAAGTAGGTGGTACCCGGCCTGCTCGTTACTTATAACCTTATAGACGCCGAAGAAGCTACGGTCTCCGTAGAGGGCCGGCAAGCCTCCCATGAGGGTGCCTACCACCAGGAGCGCCGCGATGCTCAGCCCGAAACGGATCGGACGGTTGGAAACGTACGCGAAGTACAGGCACAGTCCGGTAGCCAGAGCGACTAGTATTAGGAAGGCGACCCGCCCCCAAATCGCACCGAGGGACCAGCCAGCCCAAGCTAGCAACCCTACTGCCAAGCCGAAGGCTAGCGGCACTATCAGGTCCAACGAGCGTGGCCCCAGCCAACGCACGCGCCGGACGGTCCCCTCCTCTTCCCGACCAAACAGAGGCGGCAGAAACAGGCACGCGAGCACCACCGCAAGCGGATACTCTACCACCGAGTGGAAGATCATCGGGGCAAGGAGGGCGTTGAACACCCCTCCTAACACCCCTCCTACCGCCACCCAAAGGTAGAATTCGGTGAGGTGCCTCGCCGGAGGGCGGTCTCTCGCCAGCTCCCCGTGCAATACCATCGCTACTACGAAAAAGCCAAACAGATGCAGCAATATGAGTAGCCATAAGGGGCTCCGCATATGGATGAGCACAGTGAAGACCAGTA
The DNA here is from genome assembly GCA_030861585.1 of Actinomycetota bacterium. GTDB lineage: Bacteria > Actinomycetota > Rubrobacteria > Rubrobacterales > Rubrobacteraceae > Rubrobacter_F. The sequence continues at coordinate 3,616 of JALZFK010000412.1, forward strand.
ACCCCATCGCGGCTGGCAAAGCGAAGACCATCGCTCTGCGGATCGGGTCGGGTAGCCTCTCGCTACGTGAGAAGACGATCACGAACGAGAACAGGTATAGAGAAAGCGGGATAACCCACAAAAGCGGCACCGGCGCTATATCGGTAGTGACGAAGGCCGTCACCCCCAGCATCATGCT
>JALZFK010000417.1 GCA_030861585.1 Actinomycetota bacterium
GAGCGGCTGCTCACCTCCCCGGCGCGGCCGATAGTGCTTCTGGATCGTCGGGAGGACAGCGGGGTGGCCGAGGAGGTGGCGCCGCGCCAGAAGGCGCTCGGCGTGATGCTGGCTTATACCCCGTTGCACCACCTGCTGTTGCGCGATGCGGAGCTCCCGCTCGTTATGACCAGCGGCAACCGCTCCGACGAGCCCATAGCCTATCGGGACGAGGAAGCCTTCGAGCAGCTTTGGGACATCGCCGACTATTTCCTGGTCCACGACCGGCCGATCCACATGCGTACCGACGACAGCGTGGTACGAGTGGTGGGGGAGAAGGAGTACCAGATCCGGCGCTCCCGGGGCTACGCGCCGAGACCGCTGGGGGTGGCGGAGAGCCTCGGCCGGCACATTTTGGCCTGCGGAGGCGAGCTCAAGAACACCTTCTGCGTGGCCAAGGAGCACCACGTCTTCCTCAGCCACCACATCGGGGATCTGGAGAACTACGAGACCCTGCGGTCCTTCCGGGAGGGGATCGAGCACTACTGCCGGCTCTTCGACGTGCAGCCGGGGTTGGTGGCGTATGACCTGCACCCCGAGTACCTCTCTACCAAGTACGCTCGCGAACTGGAGGAGGCAGGGCTCCCGGCGGTGGGCGTACAGCACCACCACGCGCATATCGCCAGCTGCCTGGCGGATAACGAGCGACCGGGGAAGGAGCGCGTCATCGGGGTCGCGCTGGACGGAAGCGGCTACGGGACCGACGAGGCCGTTTGGGGTGGAGAGTTCTTGGAGGGGAGTGTCAAGGAGGGATTCGTGCGGCGGGCGCACCTGGAGTACGTTCCCTTGCCGGGCGGAGCGGCGGCCATCCGGCAGCCATGGCGGATGGCGCTCGCGCAGCTCGTAGCGCTCTACGGGGAAGAGGAGGCCTTAAAGCTTCCGCTCGCTTTAGTGCGGCGAGTGGGGGAGCAAAACGTGCGGCTTATCTCCCGGCTTGTGGAGCGCAAGCTCAACTCCCCGCTGACCTCCAGCGCGGGCCGGCTCTTCGATGCAGTCGCGGCACTGATGAGGCTACCGGGTTCCTGGCGTACCACCTACGAGGGGCAGGCCGCGGTGGAGCTGGAGCTGGTCGCGGACGGTTCGGCGAGCCGGGGATACCCGTTCCGACTGCGGCCAGAGGATGAGGGGTGGGTGGTGGAGACCCAGCAGACCGTGGCTGGGGTGGTCGAAGATCTCTTATCCGGATGTGAGGTGGGGGAAATAGCTACCAAGTTCCACCGGGCGGTGGCCGAGATGGTCGTTAAGGGCTGCGAGGAGATCCGGGAGGTCGGGGGAGCAGGCGCCGTCGCGCTCTCCGGGGGGACTTTTCAGAATATGCTTCTGCTCGGGCAGGTGGTAGGATTGCTGGAGGAGAAAGGGTTCGAGGTCTACCGGCACAGGCGTGTACCGGCCAACGATGGCGGGCTTGCTTTGGGCCAGGCGGTGCTGGCGGACGTGCTCTATAGAGAAAACGAGGGGTAGGAGACCTATGTGTTTGGGGATACCGGGCCAGATAGTCGAGATCCTCGACGAGGATCTGATGTTGGCCAAGGCCAGCGTGGGGGGAGTTCGGAGGAACATAAACATCGGCCTAGTTCATTACGATGAGGAAAGGATAGAGGTCGGGGACTGGGTGCTTATCCACGTAGGCTTCGCCATGTCCAAGCTCGATGAAGCCGAGGCACACTCCGCCCTGCGGGCCCTGGAGCAGATCGGCGAGGAATACGAGCAGGAACTGGAGGAGCTTAAGGCCTCCCAGATAGAGTAGCCGTGAGCGAGCAAGATCTGTCATTACTGGGCGCCTGTACGCTGGACCACGATGGGTGCGTCGTCTGCTCCGACGCCGGCATCCCCGTGCGGGTGGTCTCCGTGAAGGGGGACGACGCCCTCTGCGAAGATGCCGCGGGCAACCGGGCGCAGATAGCGATAGAGCTGGTGGCTCCGGTGCAGATAAGGGAAGTTCTGCTAACACACGGAGGGGTGGCTATAGGGAGGGTTGCTGCTCAGGGCGAGGAGGATTCTTAGTGAAGTACGTGGACGAGTTCAGGAGCGCCGAGCTGGCGCGGGCAGTGGCGGCGGGGATCGCCGCGACCACCGACCCGGACCGGCACTACAAGATTATGGAGGTCTGTGGAGGCCACACCCACACCATCTATCGGCATGGCATAAAGGACCTCTTGCCGGATCAGGTAGAGCTGGTGCACGGGCCGGGCTGCCCGGTCTGCGTGCTTCCCATGGGTCGGGTAGACGAGGGCATAGAAATCGCCGAGAGGCCGGAGGTCATCTTTGCCTGCTTCGGAGACATGATGCGGGTGCCGGGCTCTAAAGGGAACCTGTTGGAGGTTAAGGCCCAGGGAG
>JALZFK010000038.1 GCA_030861585.1 Actinomycetota bacterium
GTCGTGGAGTATCCGCTGGCTATAGTGTTGGCGTGCCTGTTCGTGCCGGGGCCGGTGCTGGCGTGGCTGGCCCGCCGGAACCACCAGGGGCGAGAGCGTCGGGACGACGAAGAGGGGGAGGGCGCTCGGCCGCAGCGTGCTGCTGCTAGGCGTCGGCTGCTGAATCTGAATCCTCGGCTGCTGGACCTGGCGGTGCCGCTAGCCTTCGGCGTGGCGCTGTGGGCGCTCGGCTGGGTCGACGACAACATCATCGCTCCGGAATACAGGGACCTGATCTGGCAGGTACTGATCGGTTTGGCGGCCGGGGTTTGCCTGTTCTTCGCGTACTTTAACAACCGTCCCATCCGCTTCGGCCTTAGCATCGCGGTGCTCATAGTTATCGCTACCATCGTGTACGGCGCCTCGCCGGGTATCTACGAAAACCGCAGCTTCTTCGGGGTTTACAGGATCTCGGAAGATGCGTCGCTCGAGGGGCCCGACAACCCGTACCACGTGCTCATCGTCGGCGACACCAACCACGGGGCGGAGGTTCTGGGGCAGGATCCTCCCGTGCCCATCGCCTATCACGACCGTACGGGGCCGTTCGGGCAGCTCTTCGACCTCTTGCCGAGCCAGGCCACAGAGGATAACCCCATCGCCGTGATGGGCTTGGGCGCCGGCGTTATGTCGTGCTACGCTCAGCCCGGCCAGCAGTGGGACTACTACGAGATCGACCCCCTCGTCGAGCAGATCGCTCGCGACCCGAACCTGTTCACCTACCTGCGCGACTGTCCGGGCCAGTACAACGTGACCTTGGGCGACGCTCGCCTAAGGCTGGCCGAGGCGCCCAACACGGAGTACGGGATGATAATCGGCGAGGCCTTCAGCTCGGACGCCATCCCCGTCCACCTGCTGACACGAGAGGCGACCGATATGTTCCTCGATAAACTCGCGGAAGGCGGGGTCCTAGTCCACCACATCTCCAACCGGCACCTCGAGTTGGAGCCCGTGGTCGGGGACCTGGCACGAGATAGGGGGCTCGTCTGCTACTCCCAGTTCGATGTGCAGACCGAAGGCATACCGTATAAGGTCCCGTCCCACTTCACGGTCCTGGCTCGTAACGATGCGGATCTGGGTGGCGTTCCTAGCGATCCGCGGTGGCAACCTTGCGAGACTAACCCCGATACGGATCAAGTTTGGACCGACGACTTCTCGAACATCCTGAGCACTTTCGACTGGTCTCACTGAGCCCGAAGAAGGACCCGGGACATCCGTACGCCATCTTCGCGCCGCACCGATTAGATCCGGCCCCCGTATGGGGGCCGGTGTCTTAGCTCCGCGGGCAGCCCGGTGTCTCGACCGGGGTTCTCTAGAACCGGACGCTGCCCGCCGGTGCTCGAGAGGCTAATCGCCTCGCACCAGGAGATCCAGCTCGCCCGCGCGGTCGAGAGCCCTTATGTCGTCGAAGCCACCGATCGGAAGACCCTCGACGAAGACCTGCGGTACCGTCCTCTGACCGGTGGTCTGCGCGAGCCAAGCGCGACCCTCGCTATCGTTTGTCACGTCGACCGCCTCGAATTGGTACCCCTTACGCTTGAGAAGGCGCTTGGTGCGCCAACAGTACGGGCGCCAGGTTTCGGTGTAGATCACGATCTTTTTCTGAGCCATCTAGTACTCACCTTCTATAATCGGTCATGCTCGACTGCTGTGACCATATCCGAAGATCGGGGACGACGGAATACTTTTTCGAAGTTTCGAAGGAGTTTTCGCGGGATTTATCTAAAGAGTTTGCGCCGACGGATGGGCTTACCCTCTGCACGGCTTACTCCTGGGTCCACATTGCCGCCCGTTGGGCCTCAAGCTCGTTTTTTAAAGTTCTATAGAATCTAGTTGCTTTGTCGTTCTGGGGAACAAAGGGTCGGCGGGTTTGGGGTTTCTTAGGCGTGCTCCTGAGCCGTCGAGACCGGGTTTATTCGCTCAGCCTCTTGATTCCTCTTGCCGCCTACAACCTCGCGCTGAAAGCCTACGACGTCGCTTCGCGACCCGGCGAACCCAAGCTTTCGCGAACTCTCAAGCTGATGCGGTCGGACGTTTTCTTCAACCTGGGATACGCGCTGTTCTGGGTGGGGCTTTTCGCCGCGACGTGCAGGGGGGCTTTGCGCCGGGTCATGATCGTTCTCTTCCACGTTACGAGTACGCTCGTCGCGTTCTTCAGGGCGTGCGCCCACCAATACTTTCAGAAAACCGGCACCACGCTCGACTATGACATCATCGCCTTATGGGGCCCGAGGCTCGACGAGATCAAGCCCATGATCAAACTCCCACTCCTGTCTCGGGTGCTTCTCGCGGCCTCCGTCTTGTATTTAGC
>JALZFK010000072.1 GCA_030861585.1 Actinomycetota bacterium
GCCACCCGGTGCCTTCGGAAGAGGAGGTATATAGAGCGTGCAGGGACTCGAGCGCGACATAGACATCAACAAACTGGAGAAGATCTCCATCGGTCTCACGTCGGCCGAGGAGATCCGGGAATGGTCCCGCGGCGAGGTCACGAAGCCGGAGACCATCAACTACAGGACGCTGCGTCCCGAGAAGGACGGGCTGTTCTGCGAGCGCATCTTCGGTCCTTCCAAGGACTGGGAGTGCTACTGCGGCAAGTACCAGAGGATCCGCCTCAAGGGCATCATCTGCGAGCGGTGCGGCGTTGAGGTGACTAGAGCGCGCGTCAGGCGCGACAGAATGGGCCATATAGAGCTTGCCGCCCCCATAGCGCACGTGTGGTTCGTCAAGGGCGTGCCGAGCCGGATGGGTTATCTGCGCGATATTAGCCCCAAGGAGCTCGACAGGGTGCTCTACTTCGCCAGCTCCATCGTCACCAAGGTGGAGCGCGAGGAGCGGGCCAACGACATAGATATTCTGCGCGGCCGTGTTGAGGAAGAGATCGGCCAGCTCGAAGGGGAACGGGACGAAGAGATCTTCCAGACCCAGGCCTTGCGCACCAAGCGGGAGAGCGTTGTCAGGGGCGAGAGCACCCCGGATGAGTTTACGGAGGAGTACGCCGACATCCCCGAGGAGGGCCGCGAGGCGACGATAGCCAGGATCCGCAAGGAGGCTGAGGAGACCGTCGCGGATATCCAGCGCTCGGTGAGCGAGCAGATAGAGCTCGTCCGCAGGTCGTGGGAGGAGTTCCAGACGCTCGAGCCGCGCCAGATCGTGGACGACGAGGAGCTTTTTAGGGAAATAAAGTACCGTTTCGGGGACGAGTATGGCTACGGCGTGTATTTCCGCGGCGGCATGGGCGCCGAGGCCATCCGTGACCTCATAAGCCAGGTCGACCTCGAAGGGGAGGCCCAGGACCTCCGGGATACCGTTAACGAATCGAAGGGCCAGAGGCGCCAGAAGGCGATAAAACGCCTGAAGGTCGTCGATGCCTTCCGCACTAGCGGCAACCGCCCGGAGTGGATGGTCATGGACGCCATCCCAGTTTTGCCCCCAGATTTGAGGCCGATGGTCCAACTCGACGGCGGCCGCTTTGCCACGAGCGACCTGAACGATCTGTACCGACGTGTCATCAACCGGAACAACAGGCTGCGGCGTCTCTTGGACCTCGGGGCTCCGGATGTAATCGTGAACAACGAAAAGCGGATGCTCCAGGAGGCTGTGGACGCCCTATTCGACAATGGTCGGCGCGGACGGGCCGTGACCGGCGCCGGGAACCGGGCTCTGAAGAGCCTCTCAGACATGCTCAAGGGCAAGCAGGGCCGCTTCCGGCAGAACCTGCTCGGTAAGCGGGTGGACTATTCTGGCCGCTCGGTGATCGTGGTGGGCCCTGGCCTTCAGATGCACCAGTGCGGTCTGCCACGCCTGATGGCGGTCGAGCTCTTCAAGCCGTTCGTGATGAAGGTCTTGGTGGACCGGGCCTTGGCGCCGAACATCCGGAGTGCCAAGCAGATGGTCGAGCGCTTGAGGCCCGAGGTATGGGACGTCCTTGAGGACGTGATCAAGGAGCATCCCGTGCTCCTCAACCGGGCGCCTACTCTCCACCGCCTCGGTATCCAAGCCTTCGAGCCAGTCCTGGTCGAGGGGAAGGCGGTACAGGTCCACCCCTTGGTGTGTGCGGCGTTCAATGCGGACTTCGACGGGGACCAGATGGCGGTGCACGTGCCCTTGAGCCCCGAGGCGCAGGCCGAGGCTCGCGTCTTGATGCTTTCGACGCAGAACATCCTGTTGCCGGCGAATGGGTTCCCGATCGCGGTTCCTTCGCAGGACATGGTCTTGGGTCTCTACTACATAACCTATGCCGGGGAAGACTTCCAGGAGCAGGAGCCCAAGGCGTTCCTCTCCTCCTACGACGAGGCGGAGGCTGCGTACAAGGAGGGCTCGCTCAGGATCCACGACAAGATCATTCTGCGGCGCGCCAACGGCAGGATCGAGACGACTTTGGGTCGGGCGCTTTTTAACGAGAACATCGAGGAGACCTTGAGAAACTACCTCGGCGACGCGTACGACTCCTCGCAGTACGGCTACGTTAACTACGAGTTGAAGAAAGGCGAGATCAAGGCTTTAGTCGCCGAGTACGTGAGCCGCTACTCGACGGAGCTCGTGAGCCAGCTTCTGGATACTTTGAAGAAGGTCGGGTTTCACACGGCTACGCGTGCCGGAGTCTCCATCGGTAAGAACGACATCGTCGTGCCGGACCAAAAGTCCGAGATACTCGATAAGTACGATGCTTTGGTCGACGAGATCGAGGACCAGTGGGATAGCGGCTTCATCTCTGATGAGGAGCGCCTCGAAAGGGTCATCGGGATGTGGACCCAGGCCAAGAACGAGGTCGAGGATGCGATGAAGGCCAACC
>JALZFK010000082.1 GCA_030861585.1 Actinomycetota bacterium
GGGGCGTTCATCGCCGGCGCCGTGCTCAGGTTGCTAGACCGGGATAAGATGATGACGCATTCGCGCTTTCAAACGAAGCTGCAAGCCGTCGGCTTCGGCGTTTTCGTCCCGTTCTTCTTCGTAACCAGCGGGATACGGCTCGATGTGGGGGCGCTATTCGCGGGCGGGGCGGCGCTCGCGCTGGTGCCCGTGTTCTTCCTCGCCCTCCTGCTCGCCCGCGGGTTGCCGGCGGCCCTGTACAGACCGATGGTCGGCAACAGGGGCTCTTTGGCGGCCGGGCTCTTGCAGGCGACCTCGCTCACCTTCATCGTCGCCGCCACGGGAATCGGGATCGAACTGGGCCTGCTGAACCCCGCGACGGGGGCCGCCATGGTGGTAGCCGGGTTGCTCTCGGTGTTGCTGTTCCCGCTGGGTGCCCTGACGCTTCTGCGAGCCGCCGAACAACCGGCCGGCCAGCGAGACGGCCTCGCCGAGCACGAACCGCGGCGAACCTGATATGAGCCGGCTGCAGAAAGGAGCGAACGATGACCGCGACCAGCCCGGAGCAAGTGATCCAGCAATTCTCCCTGTACCTCAGCGACGGGAACCTCGAAGGGGCGCTTGCCCTCTACGAACCCGACGCTACCTTCGCCTTCCAACCCGGCGAGACGGTCCAGGGCCTCGACGGTATCCGTTCAGCGCTGGTCGGCTTCGTCACGCTGAAGCCGAAGTTGACCGGCGAGATCCAGAAGGTTCTCGAGGCCGACGAGACCGCTTTTTGGTGATCAACAAGTGGACCCTCGAGGGTACGCAGCCCGACGGCACCCCGATCACCATAAGCGGCCAGAGTGCCGACGTCCTGCGTCGCCAGACCGACAGCACGTGGCGCCTGCTCATCGACGACCCGTGGGGCGCGTCCTAGGTGAGGGGATGTCGCGCATCACGCCTCCGAGAAGAGAGGGCTCCGAGGTTGGAGTTCCTAACCGCGGCGAGAGAGGCCACCCGTCCCAGCCGCACCGATGGGAAGGACGATATGAAAAAGGACCTTGTCAGAAGACTGATGGAAGCGAGGGAGAGGACGCGATTTCTGTTGGGACCGGTCTCCGAAGAGGATCTGGTCGCACAGCACGATCCCATAATGAGCCCCCTAATCTGGGACTACGGCCACATCGGCAACTACGAGGAGCTGTGGCTCCTAAAGAGGGCGCACGGGAAAACCCTCTCCGAGAGGGCGCTCTACGACATGTACGACGCCTCGTTGCACCCCCGCGAGGAGCGTCCCTCTTTGGACCTGCTCGACTGGATCTCGGCCAACCGCTACCTCGACGCCGTGCGCGAAGCGGTCCTCGAAACCCTCCAGACGACCGGCTTTAATGGGGATGACCCGCTCCTGAAAGACGGCTTCGTCTACAACATGATCGTTCAACACGAAGCCCAGCACAACGAGACCATGCTCCAGACCCTCCAGCTTATGAAGGGCGCAGGCTACCGACCGGAGGCCCGGGTCGAGCTCCCGGCCGGCGGGACGGTCGCGGAGGAGATGATCCCCGTTCTCGATGGACCGTTCGTCATGGGCACCGACGACAAGACGTGGGCCTTGGACAACGAGCGGGGCGCGCACGTAGTGCGCCTCCCCGATTTCCTCATCGACAAGACCCCGGTAACCAACCGCGCCTTCGCTAAGTTCGTCGAAGATGAGGGCTACCAGAGGTCCGAGCTCTGGAACCCGGCCGGGTGGGATTACGTCGGGCAGCAGGGCATAACCGCGCCCAAGCACTGGTACCAGCCCGAGCCGCACAGCTGGTGGACGGAGAGGTTCGGCTTCGACGAGCCTTTGAACCCCGATGAGCCGGTCGTGCACGTCTCCTGGTACGAGGCAGACGCGTACGCCAGGTGGGCCGGCAAGCGTCTCCCGACAGAGCAAGAGTGGGAGAAGGCGGCCTCTTGGGATCCCGATATGGGTGCCAAGAGGCTTTATCCGTGGGGCGACGATGCGCCTACGCCCGCACACGCCAACCTCGATCAGCTGGCCTTCGGACCGGCAAAGGTCGGGGCGTACCCTGAAGGGGCGAGCGCGTACGGGGTCTTGGGCCTTATTGGAGACGTATGGGAGTGGACCGCCAGCGACTTCCGCGCCTACCCGGGCTTCGAGGCCTTCCCGTACAAGGAGTACTCCGAGATCTTCTTTGGCCCAGATTACAAGGTCTTGCGCGGCGGCTCGTGGGCCACCCGCCCGGCTGCGATGCGCAGCACCTTCCGAAACTGGGACTTCCCGATCCGTCGCCAGCTTTTCTGCGGCTTCCGCTGTGCCCAAGATGCATAAGCGACCCCGCGGTAGAAAGGGGAATCGATGAGCGTGTCCTGTGGAAAGATCCGGGTCGAGAAACTGGGGAACGGGGAAAGGGCCTCCCAGGAGATGGCCAGGAACGTGCGGGCCGCTCTGCTCAGCACCCCCAAAGACCTCTCGCCGTGGCCCAAGTACTTCTACGACGAGAGGGGTTCGGAGCTCTTCGAAGAGATAACGGAGCTGCCCGAGTACTACCAGACCCGCGCGGAGCTCTCGATCCTCCAAGAAAAGGCCGCGGAGATTGTTGCGCGCACCCGCTGCCTAGAACTACTCGAGCTCGGAAGCGGCTCGGCCAGGAAGACGCGCGTCCTGCTAGAGGCGATGATGGCCGAGCAAAAACGCTCAAGACCGGTCCGCTACGTGCCGCTCGACGTCAGCGAGAGCGCGCTCCGCGACAGCGCGAGGCGGTTCCTGGAAGAGTACCCGGCTTTGGAGATCTGTGGCTTCGTTGGAGACTTCGACCGATCCTTAGAACCCCTGCTGGCCCGCCGAGGGCGGGCAGAAGGTTACGGCAGGCTGGTTATCTTCCTCGGGGGAACCATCGGCAACTTCACCCCGGAGCGGCGGCGGTCTTTCTTGAGTAGGTTGAGGACCAACCTAGAGGAAGGAGACCATCTCCTCGTTGGGGTGGATCTCGTCAAAGACGCGCGCGCCTTGGAAGCGGCGTACGATGACGCGGCAGGCGTGACGGCCAGGTTCAATAAGAACCTTTTGAGCGTCCTCAACCGCAAGCTTGGCGCGGAGTTCGACCCCACTCTCTTCGCCCACCGGGCCTTTTACGACGCCGACAGGAGTCGCGTGGAGATGTGGCTCGACTCGAAGGTAGCGCAAGAGGTGCCGGTCCTGGGTTTCGAGGTGCCCTTCGAAGCGGGAGAAGGGATCCGTACGGAGATCAGCGCCAAGTTCACACGTCCGACGGTGGAGCGCATGCTGGAAGAGGCCGGTTTTGTGCCGACAGGATGGTACACAGACGAAAGAGAGCTCTTCGGTCTAGCCCTCGGTAGGAGCGGTAAGAGCGTGCCGGCAGAACCACATATGACAACTAAAGAGAAAATGAGGAGTTGAAGTGAAGCTCGGAAGACACCTAGAGATGCTAGAGGTGGGCGAACCAAGCCCATGGAAATTCTCCGATGGAAAGCTCGTGATCCACGCTTGTTCGGTCGCCGCGCTCGAGACTAAATACTAGCCCGCCGAGAGCCAGAGCCTTTCTCCTCGAGCCTCTTGCTGAGGATTCTGTCGCCTGCAGCCGACTCGTCGTCCGCGCCCGGCTCGTCGCCACCTCCGTCACCGCTCCAGCACGCGCCGTACTTGCGGCGTCGAAAGGAAGTCCGCCCGCAGGGTCGGCTTGTCGATCCGACCGACCAGCGATCGCAGGGTCGCCGCCGCCCCCGAGAAGGCCAGCTCGGCCTGCTCCGCATCACCTGACCCCTCGTGCAGCTCGCCCAAGTCCGCCTTTATCTGCCACAGCTCGCCCGGCAACCCCATCTCTTCGGCCAGGGCTTCCGCCTCCCGCGAGTGCCCCATCGCCCCTTCGGCGTCGCCGTCCCACCTATCGAGGACCGCGAGCATGCGTAGATAAACGAGGCGGAAGCGCCGGTTCTGACCGACGCTCTCGCCCAGGCGTCGCGTGTCCTCGCGCGCCAGCCGTTCTTCCCCGCCTGTGAGCAGCGTCTCCGTCTCGTGGTGGCGCTCGAAGTCGAAGAATATCAGCCTCGTCGGCGCCGCGTCCCTGATCGCCATCGCTTCTAGCGCGTAGCGGTGCGCCGCTCCCCGGTCGCCCGCGAGCACCCGGTTAGCGCACAGTTTAGAGGCTGCTGTGGTTTTCCACGGCCGCGGTAGCGTGGTATTGGCCACCGCCAGTGCCTCCTGAAGCACCGCGTGCGCTTCCTCCAGGCCAAGCATCACCTGAAGCGTGCTGCCCAGTACGGTAAGCATCAAGATTGCACCCGGGTGTTGCACCTTGCGGGACATCTCCAGACCCCGTTGGGCTAGCCGCAGCGCCTCTCCGTATGCGCCCGTATCCCAGAGTCCGTAGCTGAGCAGTACCATGGCGTTCGCCTGTGCCCAATCGTTGTCGATCTCCCGGCCGATGCGCAAGGCGTGCCTGGCCGCCTCCACTGCTGCCCTCGGTGAGCCGCGGTTGATCTCGCCTATGCCGAGCAAGGTCAAGCACAGGGCCTCCATCGCTCGGTTGGCCAACTCTCTCGAAGGCGGCGCCCCGGCCCAGACGAACTGCGCGGCGAGCGGCCCGGCCTCTGCCGGCTCGTCGCCAAGCGTCCTGTACAGCGCCGCGGCCTGTGATGTGTGGGCCACGCACTCCTCCCACCTACCGGCGAAACGATAAGCTTGGCCGAGGACAAACAGGCTGCGCGCTTCGAGCTCCTCGAGCTCTGCCTTCCGCGCAAGATCTAGCGCCCTCTCGCCGTGGGAGAGCGCGGTCTCCGGCTCCCACTTCATGGCGGCCATCTGCGCCAGGTTCCACTCCGTCTCGGCCATCATCGCCTGGTCGCCGCTGGCCTCGGCGACTTCCAACGACTCTTGGACGCGGGCCCCCGCCCTCCCCATGTCAGAGTGTCGCTGGGCCGCCAGGATCGCCAGGCGGTTGAGCGCCGCGCATTCGAGTCGGGTATCTCGCACCTCCCGCGCCCGAGAGAGCATCTCCTCGTAGGTGCTTTGCGCTCCCTCCCACTCGCCCGCCAGCTCGCGCGCCCGGCCCAGGTTGACGTGCAGGTGCTCGAGCTCCCTCACCGGGGGCCGAGTCTGCGAGCCGCGCTGTCTACCGGGTGGCTCCCCGCCCAACAGGCCCCGCGCCTGCTCGTAGTGGCCGGTAGCGTCCTCCGCCGCGAACACCGCCAGCGCCGCGTCGCCCGCGGTGAGCAGGTAGTGGAAGGCGGCTTCGGACATCCCTGCGGCCAGGGCGTGGCGCGCCAGTT
>JALZFK010000094.1 GCA_030861585.1 Actinomycetota bacterium
CTCGTGGAGAACCCGCGGCACGTCGAGGTCCAGATCGTGGCCGACCACCACGGGAACGTCGTGCACCTCTACGAGCGGGAGTGCTCGATCCAGCGTAGGCATCAGAAAATCGTCGAGGAGGCTCCCTCGCCGGCTCTTAGCGACGAGCTGCGGGGCTCCATCTGCGCCGCGGCGGTGCGACTGGCCGAAGAAGCGGGCTACCGCAACGCGGGGACGGTCGAGTTCCTTCTCAGTGGCGAAGAGGATGAGTTCTACTTCCTGGAGATGAACGCGCGGTTGCAGGTCGAGCACCCGGTCACGGAGCTGGTGACGGGCCTAGACCTCGTGCACCTCCAGCTCGTGGTAGCCGCGGGTGAGGAGCTTCCTATCTCTCAGGAGGACGTCTCCCCGCGCGGCAGCACCATAGAGGTTCGCCTCTACACCGAGGAGGAGGGCACGGGCCTGCCCGCAGGCGGGAAACTTCGCCTCTTCGCCCCGTCCGAAGGTCCCGGGATACGCAACGACACCGGCGTCGAGACGGGGGACGAGGTCACGCTCCACTACGATCCGATGATCGCCAAGCTTATCGTCTTCGCCTCAGACCGGGAGAAGGCCATCCTGCGGCTCCGCCGAGCGCTTGGGGACTACGAGGTCCTCGGGGTACCGACGAATCTGCCGCTGCTACGCCGCATCGCCGAGCACCCCTCTTTCGAGGCTGGGGAGACCACCATCGACTTTCTCGAAGAGCATGGGCTCACCGAGGCCCCGCCGGCCTCTTCTCCTCCCGAGGATGCCGTCCTGCTCGCGGCGGCGGGCGATCTCTCGCAATCCCCGACCGAACCATCTAACGACTCGTTCTCGGCCGGACCTTGGCGATTGGGGGGCGCGGTCCGCCTCCGCTACCGTGCGGGCGAGGAGGAACACGTGGTCGAGGCCGAACGCTCGAGGGGTGGGGCCCTCGCGCTGTGGCTGGACGGGCGGGAAGCCGAGGTCGAGTTACGCTCCGTGGGTCACGGCGAGATCCAGGCCAAGGTAGACGGTCGGCAACTCACGGGCGGCTTCGCGAGGGATAACGGAGACGTCTTGGTCTCTTTGGACGGGGAGGGTTACCGGCTCTCCAAGCCACCGCCGCCCGACGTGGACGACGCGGGATCGGGCGGGAAAGATACGGGCGGCGCGAGCCTTACGGCCCCGATGCCGGGGACGGTGGTGAAGGTGCTGGTGAGCGAGGGCGACGAGGTCGAAGAGGGGCAGCTACTCCTAGTCCTGGAGGCGATGAAGACGGAGCACTCGGTCGCGGCCCCCCACGACGGGGTGGTGAGCTCGATCCCCTACGGCGAAGGCGACAGCGTGCCCGGCGGCGACGTGTTGGTAGAGCTCGAGGAAGCTTAAGATCATAAGCGCTCGCCAGAGGCGCGAAGTCAGGCTGATGTGGGCGGGCTTTTCCGCGACGTGGAGAAGGGAGGGGTCTCATGGCCGTCGAAGTAATGGGCATCGACCACGTCTTCGTGGCGGTCCGGGATCTAAGGGTCTCCGAACGGTTCTACGATCGCGTTATGAACGTGCTCGGTTCCGTAAGTGGGAGGTGCCCCTAGGAGGCGATCCCCACGTCGTCCACTACAACCGCAACTTCGCGTACTCCTTGAGGCCCGCGAGGGAGGGAACCCCCGACCACGACCCGTACGCTCCGGGGATGCACCACTTCTGTTTCAGGGTGGTGGACGAGGCGGCAGTGGACCGGGCCGCCGGAGAGCTCAGGAGCGCGGGTGTAGAGACAACCGAGCCCCGCTACTACCCGGAGTACGGCCCGGACTATTACGCGATCTTCTTCGAGGATCCGGACGGCGTCAAGCTGGAGGTAATGAATTTCCGGGAGGTGCGGCGGAAGCTCATGCACGATTGGGAAGCGAGGGCCGGCCTGTAGCTTTAGCCTCCGGTGGCGGACTCGTGCTCGTCCAGGTAGTCCACCGCGATCCGTTCTGTTTGGGCCAAAACGCGACGGAGCCAAACTTTCCACCAGAAGCCGTTACGCGGAACGTGGACCAGGTAAGAGTCGGCTTGCCAGAGAGCTGATCGGTTGACAAGCCGAGATGCCGACGGTGACCTACGGTAGGGCTTTGTCCTGAGATATCGCCAGTATTACTTACTCGCCTGGCTCCCCGAAGAGTTCGGCGTACTCGGGCTTGAGCTGCTCGCGGATGTCGTCCATCTCGCCCGTCGTTACCGCCGCCTGCAAGACCGCGGCCACGGCTCGGGCGCGACGTATGGCCTCGGGTTCCTCGATGCCTTCCTTCTCGCCGACCCGCCGGTAGAGCTCCGCGAGCGAGAAGTTGTTCCGGCCACCCTCACCTCGTAGCGGCGCCGCGATTTCTTCGGGAAGCTGGTCGGCGAGGTTGTTCGGCTCGTTGCCCGCGAGCCGCTCCCTAAGGGTCTCAAAGGTCGCATGAATGGCGCGCTCGGCTTCTTCGTTGGTCTCAAGCTCCGCGAGCTCTCTGACCCGGGCCACAAATTCGTCGTGCTTCACGTGGATCCTTTCTCTGGTTCCCGGCATCGGATACCCGCGCCACGCATCAAGTAAACGCGCGGCGCGGGCTTGATTACAGAAGCCTTGTTTTTGTACTGATTTAATCTTCTGGTATGGAGTGGTTGTTTCTCGCGGTCGGCGTTTTGTTGATCTTCGCGGGCATCGTAGACGTCTTTTTCACCGTGCTGCACCCCGACGGGTTCGGGTTCCTGAGCAGCCGCCTCTACGACGGGCTGTTCTACTCCGTGCGTCTTATCACGCGCCCTATACCCCGGAAGTACCAGGCTTTGGGGCTCTCGATCGCCGCCCCGCTCATGGTCCCGGTCGTCATCACCGTCTGGATGGTGCTCGTGCTCACAGGCTACGCATTCGTCTACTACGCAGGGATGACCGGAAGTACCTTCTACTTCTCGAACCCGAGCCTCGGGCCTTCCTTCGGTGAAGCGCTGTACGCTAGCGGGATCGCGATCTCCACGGTGGGCTTCGGCGATGTCACCCCGACGAGCGGCGTTTACCAGGCGCTCGCCGTCTCGGAGGCGCTTATAGGCTTCGGCATCTTGACGCTCGCCATAACCTACGTCGTAGGGATCCACGGGGTTTTGCAACACTCGGGCCTTCTGGCCGGGGGCCTCCTCCACCAGGCCTCGGACACCGCCGAGCCCTTAAGCATCCTGGAACCGCACTTTCCCGACGGCGAGCCCCGGGACCTGGACCCCCGCGTCATGACCTTCCACCGGGGACTCGTCGAACTCTACGAAGGGCTGCGACGCTACCCCATCGTCTACTACTATCACAGCCGCCGGGCCTACCGCTCGCTACCCTATACCTTCCGCATGATCGGAGGCGTAACCTCGGCCCTGCGCTGGGGGCTCCCTAAAGACCACCCCGCGAGCCAGAGCCCCTGGCTACCAACTCTCATCACGGGGTTCGACATGGTGACAACCTTCCTCGACGAACGTTTTCTCTCCGAGCACCTGATAGAGGCCCCGGACCCCGTCCCCTTTGAGACCTTTCAGGCCGCCCTCGAGTACGGTAAGGAACCCTCGGACCCATGGCTGGAGCGCTTCCTCGAGATGCAGCTCTTCATGCGAAGACTCGCCCGGCTCGAAGGGTCACCAGACACGGTGGAGAGCTACGAACGCTACAAAGAATGGCTCCCGTTCGGCTACCGCAACCGAACCTTTTTCGAGGTGTCGGCCAGGGACCTTGGCTACGAGCTGCACGAGCTAGACTATAGCCCCGGCGAACGCCTGTTTTGAAGTGCGAGCGATCAGGGCTTGTCTGGTGAACGAGCTTGGCCGCCGCTGGCCGTCTGGAGGGGCTGTTGGGTACTGAGTGGTGATAATAACGAACGTGGTTGCATTGGGGTGTAGGCATTGCGGCGCGACTTCTCGAGTCCCGGGTTCGGGGGAAGCCGAAAGCGGTGACCTGGTCTCCTACAACGAGCAAGGCTGCGGTATAAGCCACTCCGGAATAGCCACCAGCCGGGGACGATCATCCACGCCTCGGGTTACTGGAACAAGGTCACGGAGACCAAGATCCGGTACATTAGAGGCTACAAAGGCACGAAGAGGTTGCTTACGTAGCTAGGCAGCCGTTTAGAGAGTCGATAGTCGTATTTTTCGACTCTCGATAACCGACGCTCGGCTCCTCTCGCCGATAAGCTGTCTATGGGCGGTACAGGTATTGTAGCTCAGGAGTGGGACTGAGCCCGGCGGTTCTGAGGACCTTCAGAGCCTCGGCCTCGGGTTTGGCCGAGGTGAGGCGGGAGCCCAGGAGCTCGGCGAGGCCCGGGGATCGTGGCTGGTAGCGGACCACGGTCGCCTCCTCTAGCCCTGCGAGATCTTCGGAGATCTCGGCGGCACGGTCGAGGTCGCCGAGCTCGTCCACGAGGCCCAGGGACTGAGCCTGTAGCCCCGAGTAGACGCGACCATCCGCCAGCTCGCGCACCCGATCTTCCGATAAGCCACGACCCTCGACGATGACTCGCACGAACTGATCGTAGCCCTCGTCTACGTAGGTTTGCAGGATCTCCAGCTCCTCTTCGGTCGGCTCGCGGGTGGACGAGCCGATATCTTTGAAAGGTCCGCTCTTTATCACCTCTTCTTCGAGGCCGAGTTTGTCGGCGGCCTCCGCGAAGTTCAGGTAGGAGAAGATCACACCCAAAGAACCCGTCAGGGTGGTTTGGTTGGCGACTATCCGGTCGGCGGCGGTGGCGATGTAATACCCACCCGAGGCCGCCGTCGCGTCCATCGAGACGACCACAGGCTTGCCAGTTGTCTGTTTGAAGTCCAGGATGTTTTGGTGTATCCGGTCGGTGGGTACGACAGCACCGCCCGGGGAGTTGACCTCGAAGATTATGGCCTTGACGTCTGCATCTTCGGCGGCCTGGCGGAGCTGGTCGCGTACGGTCTCGGGGCTCACCCCCGGCGAACCCAGGGGGACCTGCTCCGACTCCTGAGGTCCTATCAGCCCGGTGACCGGTAGGACCGCGATCTTGTCGGTGCCTTCGCCGGAGACGTACTTCTCTTTGAAGGTTGCGGGAGCCACCCTCTCGCCACCTCCCTTGCCGCTGCTCGGGCCGACGATGAGGACCAGCGCGATCGCGCCGACCATCAAAAATAGGAGCCCGAGGACTATAGCGCCCCCGATCAATAAACTGCGAGTCCTGCTCCGCTGGGGCAGTCTACTCTGGGCGTCGTCCGTGGCGCGTTCGTTACCTTCCCTGCCCTGTCCGTTCCCGGCTTCCACCAGATTCCTTTCCTTATAGACCCCTAAGACGGGCTGGCTGAGCCTACCGCTCCGATGAGAACACCAATCAGCACGGCAAAGACCACGACCACCACGAGTATAAGCCCCACGCAGCTGGCGCATGAGATCGCGCAAGACCCTGCCGATTCTCCGTAGCCGACCAGGCGGGCGAAGGCCGCGCCTATAACCACGAGCACAACAAACCACCCCAGAGCCGCGAGGCCGAGCAAGGAAGACAAGCCTCCGATGGCGATCGTAGCGGGGCTCTCGGCCGCCGCGTTCCTGGATTCGAGCGCGATCTGGAGACCCGTGAGCAGGATCCCTACAACGCTCGATATGACGAGCGCCACGTGGGCGACGCCCACCGCGGCGAGCATCCCCGAGAATGGGCCGGTTCCTCCAAAGAACCGCGTGACTAGGTGCATCAAGCTCGAAACCAACAACCACGAGACAAACGGATATACCACCGCAAAGATCAGAGAAAAAACTTCGATGTAGACGAAAAAGTCTTCAAATTCTGGCGGCAGCTCCACCCCCCCGGCCTCGAACTGAGATTGCATGAGGCCGCTGAACACTACGATGCTGCTGCTGATAAGGCTCAGCGCGGCATAAAGCGCCACGACACCGAATGCCAGGAGCACCCGCCGCCCCTGCGCAACACTCGCGAGCGTCCTCACGGGTGCCCAGATCGCTGCCAACCCTTCCAAAGGAACCTCCCCCATACCGCCTTCGGAATTACAGAAGCATCTTACACCAACCGACGTTCACAATGCGTTCGCGGACAATTACGCCGTGGGAACGACCACGAATAGTATCGCGGCCACTGACATCCACGAAAGTGAGCCGAGCAGGCTCTCATAACCTGGAAATCAATTAGCCACTGGGTGCGCTCCCGCGTTACGAGCGTCCGTGGTACTCGTAGAGCTGATTGGCCATTGCCCTCCTAGGGTAGTACGTCCGGGGAGCACCGAACGAGAGGAGAGAAAGGACCCGCATTATGGCCGGACCGGAGACCCCGAAGATCATGGTAGACGTCGTGGTGCCTTCGGAGGAGGGCCGCATTCTCCTCATCCGCCGCGGGACCGACCCCTACGAAGGTTATTGGGCCTTACCGGGCGGCTTCGTCGAGGTGGGGGAGACTCTGGAGGAGGCCGCGGCCCGGGAGGCCGAGGAAGAGACCGGGCTCGAAGTAGAGATTGTACGCCTCGTCGGCGTCTATTCGGACCCCGACCGCGACCCTCGCGGCCATAACGTGAGCTGTGCCTACCTCGCCCGTACTCAGGGCGGTGAGCCGTCGGCAGCCACTGACGCTGCCGAAGCCGCTTTCTTAGATCCCTCGACGGTAGATTTGGCCTTCGACCATGAGAAAATCATCTCGGATGCCCTTGCCGGCTAGGCTCCGTCCGCAAGGGGGACGCTCTTACGT
>JALZFK010000119.1 GCA_030861585.1 Actinomycetota bacterium
ATGCTGACCTGCGCGAGCCCCGCTCCTCGGGGGCCCAGCGGAGCGAAGAGACCGCCGAAGATCCTGACCCCTCACTGTTCGGCGCCGTCGGGGGTACCTCCGACGGCGATACTGTGAGCGGCGCAAGCATAATCGCGACGCTCGCGCCCCCTGAGGTCGACGCGCCAAACGGCGACGTTTCGAGTGGGGAGTTATCTGCAGAACGGGAGGTGGACGCCCACGCGAGGCCCCGGCCCACACTCTCGTTCAAGGCCTTGGGTGGGGCAGGAGAGGTCGGCGGCAGCAGCCACCTTTTAAATTTCGGGCGGACGCGGGTGCTCGTAGACGCCGGCGTAAAGCCCGACGGCCGGGGTTCGGTCGCGCCAAACTTCCGGACTCTGAAGAGGCTCGACGCGGCGGTGATTACACACGCCCATTTGGACCATTGCGGGGCGTTGCCGCTTCTAGTGCGCGATCATCCCGACGTACCGATCTACTGCACGCCGCCCTCGGCCAGGCTCATCGCCTCGGCGCTCAACGACCATGCGGCGATGGGTGGGGGCCTGCCCGGTGGCGCGCCCTTGCATGAGGTGAAAAGCCACCTACATCCCGTGCCGTTCGGCAAACCGGTACAGGTCGGGGACGCCAGGATCACGTTGACCGAGAGCGGCCACATCTTGGGCGCCGCGAGCGCTCTCTTCGAGACCGGGTCGGCGACCGTATTTCACACCGGGGACATCTGCCTCGAGGACCATTTCTCCATCCCCTCGGCTCGCCTCCCGGAGGTTGAAGGCATAGACCTCCTCATAATGGAGGCCACGCTCGCGGATCAGAAGCCCCAGCCTTTCAGCGAGTCGATACGCAAGATGATCGAGGTCATCAACGAAACCACCGTGCAGCGCGAGGGCATCGTCTTGATCCCGACTTACGCTTTGGGTCAGGCCCAGGAGATTATCCTGGGCCTCAAGCACTACGGTAAGGAGTACGGTCTCGATCGCGACGTCTTCATCTATGTAGACGGCTCGGTGGTCACTACTAGCGAGCGTCTGTATGCCGAGCAGCTCGGTTACATGAAGCCCTACCTGCAGCATACAGACCCCAAAGAGCTCTTTTTCTCCGAGAACATCCGGGCGGTCGCCAACGATGACAAGGCCCGCGAGCGGATACTCTCCAACCCGTGCGCCATCATCGCCTCTCCGGTGACGATGCAGGGCGGAGCCTCGGCTTTCTACCGGAGACGCTTGCAGGACGATCCGGTAAACGCCGTGATCCTCCCGTCTAACGCCTCGGCCTCCTATGGTGCTTCGAGGGCTCCGGGTGAAGAGGAGGGCTGGCGGGTCGAGAAGGTCAGCTTCGCCGCGCACTGCACCCAGGATGAACTACTCGGGATAACGGAGCAACTTAATCCGCGCCAGATTATCCTCATACACGGCTCCAGACGGCGCATAAGCGACCTCGCCTACCGGCTCGCCCCACACTATAAGATCCACACTCCCGCCGTCGGCGAGACCGTCCGAACGGTGCTCTGGTGAGGGCTTAAAGCCATGAAGGCGAGGACCGTCCTGCCGGAGGTCACGCTGCTCCACGATGCCCGTGACGCGCGTCCGGAGAACGCCGTGGGTGTCGGCGACTTATGGTACGAGCCAGAGGTTTGGACGCTCCCCTTCCCCCCCGCCGCTCGCGTCCTCTACGCGGGCTTGTGCTCCTTTTTGAAGCACGGACAGATCAATCGCAAAGACTTACGCAACATCTTGAAGGACTATACAGACGAGGAAATAAGCCGGGCTTTAGCGGACTTGGTACGACACAACATCCTGGACCCGAGCTTGGACGGCTACGTCGTCCGCTCGGTACAACATTTTGAGGGCTAGAGCGCGTGCTAGCGAGGCCAGCGCGTCTCCGTGGGATGGGCCTTTCCCGAGAGAAGATCCGGGAGCGTATACGGAGCTTCGGCCCACTTCCGGCCCACGCCTCCGGTAAGCGCAGCGAGATCCGCTAACCTGCCGAGTATTCGTAGACAGAAGCCATTTAGGGTCTCGTCGGGATCGTTCACCCGCCCGCGGGCCTTAGCCACAAAAAGGCCCTTCGTCTTCCACATACCATCGCCGTACACGGCGAAGATCTGGCAAGCTTCCTCTCCCGCTTCTTTCGACCAACCGAGGATCCGGCCCGAGTACCCCGATGGGTCGAGGCTGTAACGGCTGAGGTCCTCGTGCATCAGGTCCTCGTTGATCTCAGCCGCCACACCACTGATAAGGCTAAGAGTGAGGCGCGCCTCGGTACCAGTAGCGGCCTCCACCCGCAAAACGAGCACGTCTCTGGCGCGCTCGACCTCCACCCCGAAGCTGGCCTGCCGAGCCAGTGCTGCCATGTACTCCAGGCCCCCGAAGAGCCGCCCGGAGAAGCGCCGGGTGGTCTCTTCTACGCCGCGCCGAACCTCCAACGAGCGGTCCGCCTCCTCGCGGTAGCGCCGGAGCCTCGCGATCGCGCTCTCCTCGAAGCCCAAGATGTTAAGCCTTAGCCCAGAAGCGGAGCACGCGGTCCGTCAAACCCGGGAGGAGGGTTGTAGCAGCCACGAAGAGCCGGTCTGGAAGGGTAACGTACACGTCCCGCCCGCCCCTTTCGGCTGCCCACGCGATCTTCTCGGCCACCCTCTCGGGCGTTACGCCTCGCGGACGCCAGCCCCGCTTTTCGCTCCGCGTCCGCCGGGAGTTCTCCCGGAACGCCGTCCGGGTCGTCCCCGGGTAAACGCTCGTGACCGAGATCTCCTGGCCGGAGATCTCGACCCTCAAAGCGTCGGAGAGCGCATTCAGGGCGAACTTCGTGGCGCAGTACCCGCCGACCTTTGGGATGGCGCGCTTCCCTATAACCGAGGAGACGCTGATGATGCGTCCGCCCCGCGGCATATGCGGCAAGGCTGCCCGCACGCAGTGCAATGGCCCAACCAGGTTCACCTCAAATAGGTAACGTAGATCGGCGGGCTGCAATTCCGCGACCCGCCCCGAGAGCCCAAGCCCTGCGTTGTTTACCAGGATGTCCAAAGCACCAAACTCCCCGACCGTCCGCTCGACCATCGCCTCGACCGAGGCTTCGTCTTCGACATCGGTCTTCACGGCTAAAGCTTGGTCCCCGGAGGCGAGGATTTCGCGCTCCAAGAACCGCAGCTTCTCTTCGTTGCGGGCTGCCAGCACGACCGCGGCGCCCCGCGCGGCCAAAGCCCGCGCCGTCGCCTCTCCGATGCCGCTGGAGGCACCGGTCACGACCACCACTTTACCTTTAAGTGTCTGTTCCACAAGTCCCTATCTTAGCGGTATATACTTGCGATTTATGGAGGATAGCAAGAAGGTGCCGTTCCGGGGTTGACAACATCCGGGTTCGTTGCGAATGCCCCGGTTATACCTATGGGCCGGTCGGGATGGAGGGTAACCTCTAAGCGGAGCATCTTGTAGATCCGGTTCCTGTCCTCCGCGGGCAAGGCATCGAGTTCTTCGCGTACCATCCTTGCATAGGATTCGAGGATCGCATCGCGGCCCCTCTCCAGATCCTCGATCACCTTGCTGCGCTCCTCCAACGCCTCAAGCTCGCTTTTTATGGTTCGGCGGCTCTCTTCAAGCTCCCTCATCGCCTCATCTAGTTCCTCATCGGTCATGTGTCCCCGGGCAGCCAGCCGTTGGTAGCCCCGACGCTCCTGGTCTAGCTCTGAGAGTTTGTCGAGCCAAGCGTTCATTTCCTTCTCTGGATCGCCGCGCCGCGTGGCTTCTTGCTGGGTGCGTATATGCTCTTCGAGTCCCACCCGGAGCCGCTCGGGGTCCTTCAGGAGCTCGCGTACAAAGTCCCAGACCTGGGCCTCTACCTGGCCGGCAACGTAGCTTGAGGGTAACGGGCAAACATCGGACCCAAACCTGGCACGCTGGCCGCAGCGGTAGTAAAAGTACCCCGTCTTACTGGGTCTGGTTACAGCATGTGTCGCTAAGGGGGCTCCACAAAGCCCACACCGCCCCACCCCTCCTGAGAGCTCCCAGATCCGGTGCCCATTACGAGAGACCTGACTGGTGTTCTTTATAGCCGCGCGGGCGGCCTCGACCAACTGAAGCGGAATGCCCGCATCGGGGACCGGTACAGCTATCCATTCGCGCTCTGGCTTGCGCGTATTCCTCGTCTTGCGCCGGTATTCGATGCCCTCGGGCCCGACCTTCTTGGCCTGGCTACTGGTAACCCTATGTCGATTAAACCACCAGATCCCGTATCGCTTCTCAGGGTCCAGTCGCGCGGCTACCTCCGGCTGTACAACTTGGGCAATTTCTCCAACCGTATGAGGCTTGTAGACATCGTGCTGGATGATCTTTCTGATAAATGTCCCCGCCCATAGGCCTTTGCCCGTCGGAGTCGGGACACGCTCCTGACGCAGCGTACAAGCAACCTTGTAGAGCGACATTCCCTCGGTGCCGACCATACGGAAGATACGCCGAACGACTTGCACCGCATCCTCGTCCACCTCGTAGCCGTCCCGCGAGGCGTTGAAGCGAAAGCCGTAATTAGGAGTGCTATTGGCGATGAGCTTCCCTTCCCGAGCCTTACGAAGCTTTCCCCGACGGGTCCTCTCGGCGGTCTTCGCCCGCTCGAACTTGGCGAGCTGGTCGAGGATGCCGTCTGTCAATTCCCCTTCCGGCGAGTCGTCGCCCCGGTCGTTTAAGGCCCTGATCTTGCAACCATGCTCCTCAAACTCCCGACGCAAGAGGTAATGATACGCCGGCTCACGGGCGAAGCGATCCCGGTCTTGGGCCAGCACGACCGTCACCCCGCCGACGGCGACCAAATCCCTCACCCGGTCCATGCCCGGACGCTCCAAACTTACCCCGCTCTGTCCAGGGTCCGTGACCTCCGCTAGAACCTCATAGCCCTCTCGGTCCGCGTACTGGCGTAGGGCCTCTAGCTGCTGGGCTAAAGAGTAGCCGCTGCAGGCCTGCTCCTCGGTGGACACGCGGGCGTAGAGGATGACCCGCTTGGAAGCCTGGCCGTTGGTGCTACCCATCGCTGCCCTCCACCTTGCCTAACTCCTGTACCCGTTGTCCGCTGCCCTTAAAGCGAGGGCAGTCCTTCCCATCGCGCTTGGTGGGCTGGGCTAGATTCGGCGCTGAACCTACTTGGGCCATGAAGTTACTCCCTTCGCGATCTGTGCTCCCCAAGCGGTGCTAGTGCTACCAGAGTTTTTCTGTACCTACGCTCCGTATTCTATCAATTTTGTACAATAAAATCTATCATAGTACAATATAGTCACTAACATCTCGATACGGAGGAGGTATGATGTGCAGCTAGTGGAAGAGGCGTACTATACCCTGGCCGAGATAGCCCAGAGGCTTAAGGTTTCTTACCGGACGGTCTACCGCTGGGTGCAAGCCGGAGAGTTATCCGCTTACAAGTTGGGCACCGAGTGGCGCATTGCCGAAAGCGACCTGCGGGCGTTCTTGGAGGCCCGTAAGGTTCGCCGTCGTCCCGAGGGGGGCTATAAGAGGTAATGGGCAAGCTCTGGCGAGTAGATAAAGCATTAGAGAATTCCGAGGGCTTGAGGTGGGTTCGCAAGCAGCTACAGCCTTACGACTGGTCCAAGGTCGACTGGATCACTGTCCGGCGCGGATATAGTGAGGCGAGCGCGTTTCGGGGAGTGTGTAAGTCGCCTTGGAAGGGGCGCGGGTACCGCATCAACTGCAACGTGAGTAGGCACACGCCGTACCCGATTAGCCAATCTTTGCGCGTACCTCCCCTATACCGTGATCAGGATGGAACGTGGCCCGAAGTGCCGGAAGGGCACAAAGTCGGTGGTTGGTACGAGTCTAGCCGTAACGGTAAGAGCGTACAATGGAAACGGCTCTACCGTCCCCTGGAGCTTAGTAGCGAAGAGGAGGTCTTGGTGTTTTTGGTGGTGCATGAGGCCTTCCACTATCTTCGCAAGACGAGGCAGGTGGCGGGACGCCACGGGGAGATAGAAGCCGACGCCTTTGCCCTGAAGATGTTAGAGCAGTACCGGGACGAGGCGAGTGCGGAGGATCGCTAGTGCTCGCCCAAAACCGTATAGCGGAACATACAGAGAAGGCGGCGGATACTAGGATGGCAACTCACCCGAACCCACGGGGGTTATGTGCAGGGAGGCCCCCGAAATCTGCGCGTATCATGTCATCTTCCACGTTAGTAAAGAGGGAGAAAAGATTGCCATACCTGCCCCCATCGCCGTGCGGGAGGCGGCAACCTCGCGCGTCTAACGAAGCGTATAGAGGGTCGATTGCAGGAGCTCGATTCGCCGGGTCGGATACAGGGTACTACTTGAATAAGGATGCACCCCCACAGGATAATGTGATCGGCCCGCGGCATGTACTGGGGGTAACCCGCCCGCTAGCCCCGGATTAGAGCCCTACTTATTCAGGATCTTGAATATGGGTTCCCGAGAAGACCCCTTCTCGGCAAGAAGTAAATAAGGGCGTAGAGTGTCGGGACCTTTCGTCCTAAGCTCCGCGACCAAACCTAGGTTACTCAAGCGCACGTGGTTCAACGTGGACCTTTGTGGGCGGGGGCGCTCGTGGCCGCGGGCGGCATCACACCGTTCGTCTAGAGGGGCCGGGTTTTGCCAAGCTCCTCGCTCGTTCGGCCTCGAAGAGTACGCGAGGCTCGTCCAACTACCAGTTCGAATCGAGGCCACAGGACGGTTGGTCCCTCGGACTTTGGACCTAGCCACCTGTCCGACAAAGGTCTCTCGCGAAAACCGGACCTTTTGCCGATGACCGCGCGCAGACCCGCGTCTTATACTAGTGACGTATCCGCCGGACGACGCGCCAGGAAAGGGCTGGTAAGGAGAGGAGTTCGAGGTGGAGAATTTCGAGACGGAGGAGTCGAGCCACTCGTTGGGCCGCGCTCAGGGGCGGGAAGCCGAGGCCGACGTGCGAGGGGCGGACGCCCGACGCGATCACTCCCTGGCCTCCTCGCGGGCCGCGGCACACGTGTCCAAACCGATGTTGGTGGTTGTCGACAGTGGCTCCATATCATTCCGCAGGATCGAGTACGAGCTCAAGAAGCGCTACGACAAGGACTACCAGGTGGTGTCCATATCGTCATCCAAGTGGGGCATCAAGAGGCTTACGGAGTTCAAGACGGCCGAGCAAGAGGTGGCCCTGGTGCTCGCCGACCAGTGGATGCCCGACATGAGCGGGACGGAGTTCCTGGCCCGGGCTCGCCACCTCTTCCCCGCTGCCAAGCGCGTGCTGCTCGTGGAGTGGGGCGACGAGACGGCCCAAGAACCTCTACTCCGGGCGATGACCCTCGGCCACATCGACTACTACGCTAACAAGCCGGAGCAACCACGCGACGAACACTTCCACAGGCTGATCTCCGAGTTCCTCTACGAGTGGTCGAAGGCCCACCGCCCCGCGTTCCAAGAGATCCGCGTGGTCGGCGAGCGGTGGGCGCCGCGCTCGCACGAGCTGAGGGACCTGCTCGGACGAAACGGGCTCTCCTACGCTTTCTATTCGGCGGATTCCGAGGAGGGTCGCGAACTGCTAGCCCGGATCAGCCACGGCCAGACGAAGCTGCCGGTGTTGATCCGCTTCGACGGGCAGGTCCTGGTCGACCCCTCAAACGAGGAGATAGCCGACGTCGCGTGCGGGGCACCCCCCTCGCTGGAGCGCTCGAGCTTCGACCTGGTGGTGATCGGGGCCGGACCCGCGGGGCTAGCCGCCGCGGTCTACGGCGCTTCCGAAGGTCTCGGCACCTTGGTCGTGGAAGGGGAGGCCATCGGCGGCCAGGCGGGCACCAGCTCCCTGATCCGCAACTACCTCGGGTTCCCTTGGGGAGTGGGCGGGTCGGAGCTGGCGATCCGGGCCACCGAGCAGGCGCGGTTGTTCGGTGCCACCTTCGTCTACATGCGTCAGGCGACCGGGTTGCGCCGCGCCGGACGCGACCTTGCGGTGACGATGTCCTGCGGGAACGAGGTGACGACTCGAGCGGTGATCTTGGCCACCGGGGCCTCCTACCGCCGCCTGGGCATCCCGAGCCTCGAGGCCCTCCACGGCGCGGGCGTGTTCTACGGCGCAGCGGTGGCCGAAGCCCAAGCCATGGAAGGACAAGAGGTGTACGTGGTTGGCGGGGCGAACTCCGCCGGGCAGGCTGCGATGTACCTCTCGAAGTACGCCTCCCGGGTGACGCTTCTTGTGCGAGGCTCGAAGCTTACCGCGAGCATGTCCGACTACCTGATAAAGGAGATAGAGGCGGCGGAGAACCTCGACGTCCGTTTCAACACCCAGGTTGTGGACGGTGGTGGGGAGGGGCGGCTCGAGCGCCTCGTCCTCAAGAACTCCGCCTCGGGGCTAACCGAGACCGTGCCGGCGGCCGCCCTGTTCATTCTCATAGGCGCCCAGCCCCGCACCGAGTGGCTGCCTAAGGAGATAGAGCGCGACCGCCGGGGCTTCATCGTTAC
>JALZFK010000190.1 GCA_030861585.1 Actinomycetota bacterium
AGCCTCCCGGCTAAAGCCCTGAAGTATGCTATCCGGGCCGACTCGAAGTAGGTCATATAAGCAACATTGTTGACGTGCCCATAAGGGTCGAGATCCTGATAGCGGATGGCAACCTTTTCTACCACGGGAGGATTTTTCAAGGCACGCCTTTCTTCGGGGTTTCTTCCGGTGGCGGATTCTACAATACGGGGCGGCCGATCTGGTTTAATGCGGGCGATGGAGAAGTTCGAGGAGCTTCTGGAGCAGGGCGAGACGCTCGCGGAGGAGGGCCTTTTGGAGGATGCCCTCTCGCGCTTTGAGCAGGCGTTGGCTCTCGAGCCGGAGAACCCGGAGGTTATAGAGGCCATAGGCCGTGCCCTCTTGGGCCTGGACCGCGCCGAGGAAGCCGAGGCGAGTTTCCTGGACGCCCTGGAACTCGACCCGGAGTGGGTCGCCCCGCGCATGGGCCTCGCCGCCTTGGCCATGCGCAACGACGAGCCGTTCAAGGCGATCCACCACTTGGAGAGGGCCACGGCTTTGGACCCTGAGTACCCGGACGCGTTCGTCGAGCTCAGCCGCTACTACGGCTTGATGGGAGAGCCGGGCTTGGCCCACGCGACTTTCGAGCGGTGGATCCGGCAGCATCCGGAGGACGCGGATATGCTGATCAACGCGGGCCTCACCGCCTTCGACGCCGCCGACTATACCCAGGCCCTGGAGTTCTTCGACAGGGCCTTGAAGACTGCCCAGGACGACCAGCAGAAGAACGGGGCACGCACGTTCCGGGCGAATTCTTTGGACATGCTCGGCCGCTACCCCGAGGCCATCTCCGACTACGAGCGGGTGATAAAGTACGCCCCGGACTGGTGGGAAGCCCACGCGAACCTCGGCATCTGTCACGCCCGCAACGCTCGTCTCGAGGAGGCCGAGAAGGCCTTCCGGCGAGGCCTTAAGGAATGCCCGGGCTCGCCGGAGATAAGGGACGAGCTCGCCGCGCACTTGCTTGCCCAGAACAAGAACCTCGAAGAAGCGCTTCCTCTAGCCGAGGAGGCCGTGGCGCTGGGGCAAGACGAGATCCAGCACCTCTACACTTTGGGCGAGGTCCACCTGGCCTTGGGCAACGAGGAGGGATCGGCGGAGGCCTACCGTATGGTCCTCTCCCTCGACCCCGAAGACCCGAATGCGCACCTGGAGATTGGCCTCTACCACGAGCGGCGCGGAGAGATCGAAAAGGCCGAAGAACACTTCGTGGAAGCTCTTAAGCAAGACCCCGGTAACGCCCGCGCCATGTACTCCTACGCGAGCCTTTACTACGCGACCGACGACCTCGACACTGCGGAGGAGATCCTCGTGCGGGCCGTCGCCCTCGACGCCGGCTACTCCCCCGCCCTCTCGGCTCTGGCCAGCATAAGGGCCCGCCGCAAAGATTACGCCGCCTCCCTCGACTACATCGAGAAGGCTGTCGCCGCCGGCGAGCGAGATCACGAGCACTTCGAGCGGGCTGTAGAGTTCACCCCCTTGCGTGACCACCCGAAGTTCCGCGCCCTCCTCGCCAGCATGAGGGCCTCGGGGAACAAAGAATAGCAGCTCACTGAATAACCCACGCCACTCTCCCTAACCCTAGGCCTCCACGGTCCAATCCATCCCCCTACCCCGCGTCCGTCGAGCGAACCCCCTTAGACCGCAGAAGACAGTGCGAGATCCTCCGGGGCGCCGGCTCTTGTTGTATCGTGCATAGGATTCGTCTGCTTTGAGGAAGGGGGTGATAGCTGTGGAACCGGACCCCGAACCCGGTCGCATAAGACCTAGGGCCTCGCCTGTTGGTGATGGCCCCGATTCGAGGCACTTTGCCGTCCTTTAGGATGCTCCGGCCTTTTCGTGCTCCCCGACGTTTAGCTTCATCGCTCCGCGGGTATGTATCGAGTCGAGCAGGCAAGCGAGTCAGCTCGAAAGGAGGCGAAGTCCGATGTAATCGCGACTTCGAGTCCTGGGGTTCCGGCCGCATCGCCGGGACCTCTTTTTTCGTACGTTTCGCAGAAGGCCGGGGCTAGATCGGGTCCCGGCCCGTTCGTTTGCTTTAGTTGATCCAAGCGTCGCGACTCGCGAATGGCGGCGTGCTCTTGCCACAGTTACGAGGGAGGGCACCTTGCCGTACGCCTGCTTGCATTTCTTGGGCTTCTGGGGGCGGGCCGGAGAGGAGGGCGCGTCTCGCGCTCGTCTCCACCTGTACGAAAAGTCAACCCTCAGTCAGAGATCATTCGGGCAAGGTTGTTCCCGCAGCTTTCCACGAGGCGCACTACTTACGCAACCCGGTATAGGTGCCAACGCGCCGTGGCTAGTTGTATACGTTAAGATGCCCCCTCTCCCTGCCTACGCCCATCCCAGCTCAGAGGCGGCCGGGAGATCCGGAGTGCTCTTCGCGGAAAGGACGGCGCGCACCACGGCCTCCGCGACTATCCGCGCCCCCCACGTACCCACGACATCGGGAGCCGCCGCAACACCCGTGGGTACGTCGGGGAGCTCATCAGGGGTTTCGCCACTGGCTCCGTCAGGGGGCCCGCCGATAGAAGCGGCGAAGACAGCATCGCCATCGACGGAGGTGTGGACCGGTGAGACAGTGCGAGCAAGGCCGTCGTGGGCCATCTGGGCGACCTTGGTCACGGCGGGCTTGGTGAGGTGAGCATTGGTCGCCACGATCGCTAAAGTGGTGTTCTCTCCCCACCGGGCAAAGCGCGCCGCCTCCGCGAGGTACTCCACCGAGTCGGCGAGCGTGCCGTCCTCGTGTCGGGGCCCGGCAAGTATGACGCCCGTGGAAGGATCGCGCACGTCTCCGAAGGCGTTGACGACGACGAGCCCCGCGACCACGAGGCCACCGGGGAATCTCACGGAGGCGCTCCCGAGGCCTCCCTTCATCGCCCACTCGAGCCCGAAGACCTTGCCTACGCTAGCACCAGTCCCTACGCCGACGCTGCCCTGTGCGAAGTCTCCGCTTCGGGCGGCGGCAGCGGCTTCGTAGCCCATTGACGCGTCGGGGCGGGCCGCGGGGTTTCCGACCGCGAGATCGAAGATGACGGTGGCGGGGACTATCGGGACACGGGCTACCCGGACATCGTAGCCAACGCCCTTCTCCTCGAGAAAGCGTACCACGCCGTCCGCAGCTCCCAGGCCGAAGGCACTGCCGCCGGTAAGGAGGAGGGCGTGGGTTTCCTCGACCCGTCCTACAGGATCCAACAGGTCCGTCTCGCGGGTCCCCGGTGAGGATCCACGTACGTCCACCCCGACAATCGCCCCCGCGGGAGCGTCGAAGAGAACCGCCGTGCACCCGGTCAAGCCCCTCGAGTCGGTGGCGTGCCCGACCAGCACGCCCGGTACGTCGCAGAGGTTCCCTAACAAGGAGGGGCTAGGGAGCCGGAGGGGCCGGTCGCTCCGTGGGCTGCGGGCTTTCCGCGATCCACTCTTCTGGGTCGGCCGGTATTATGCTGGGGTTCTCGGAAGCGAGGCGCCCTAAGGG
>JALZFK010000193.1 GCA_030861585.1 Actinomycetota bacterium
TGGCTTCTCTGGCGGCGGCCTTAATTATCGCGGTCGCCGTATACGGGATGCCGGTGAGCCTGGCGTTGAACTCGACGGCCGCGGGAGCGGCCTTCGGGCTCTTTCCGATAGTCTGGATCGTCATCAACGCCATCTGGGTCTATAACCTCATCGTCGACACCGGCAACTTCGAAACCGTCCGGAACTCCCTGGCTTCTTTGAGCAACGACCGGCGCGTCCAGGTAGTCCTGATCGCCTTCGTCTTCGGGGCTTTGCTGGAGGCGACGGCGGGTTTTGGCACCCCGGTCGCCATTACGGCCGCGCTCATGGCGGGGTTGGGTTTCGAGGCGGTCTACGCGGCGGCTCTGGCCCTGCTCGCGAACACGGCCCCGGTCGCGTTCGGCGGTTTCGGCATTCCCATCCTGACCGGCGCGCAGGTCGCGCAGATCGACACCTTGGGGCTCTCGCAGATGGTGGGACGCCAGACGCCGCTGCTCGCGCTCATCGTCCCGGGCTTTCTGGTCGTGGTGATGTCCGGGTGGCGCAGGATGATCGAGGTGTGGCCCATAGTCGTGGTCAGCGGCGTGGCGTTCGCATTTTCGCAGTTCCTGATCTCGAACCTCCTCGGGCCGGCGCTCGCGGACCTTTTGGCAGCGATAGTCGCGCTGGTGGCGGTCGTGGCCCTGCTCGCGGTCTGGCGCCCGCGCGAGGAGTGGCACTTCCCCAACGAGCCCCCGGCAGAGGAGAGGGAGTCTTACGAGACCCCCCCATTCGGGAGGATAGCGTACGCCTGGTCCCCGTTCATCATCATAGTCGTGGTGCTCCTGCTCTCGCAGGTAGGCCCCATAAACGCCGGCATAAAGGCAACCGAGGAGACGATAAACTTCTCCAATGCCGCACCGAACCAGCAGGGCGCGATAGCCGTGCCTTGGCCGGGGCTGCACGAGAAGGTCACCCGCCAACCCCCGGCGGTAGCCCAGGCGGGACCCTACCCCGCCCAGTACCAGACCAACTGGTTCTCGGCGGTCGGAACCTTAATACTCATCTCGGGCATCATCTCGCTCTTCGTCTTGCGGGTCGGGCCCGGCAGGGCTTTGAGAGTCTACGGCCAGACGCTAAACCAGCTCAAGTGGGCGATCCTCACGATAGCCGCCATCCTGGGCCTGGCGTACCTTCTGAACTACTCGGGCATAACGTATACGCTCGGGCTCGCGTTCGCCGCAACCGGGCTCCTCTTCCCCTTCTTCGCCTCGTTCATCGGGTGGCTCGGGGTGGCGCTCACGGGCTCGGACACCTCCTCGAACGCCCTGTTTGCCAATCTGCAGAAGGTGACGGCCCAGCAAATAGGGGTCAGCCCGATTTTGGCCGTGGGGGCCAACTCCTCGGGTGGCGTGTTGGGTAAGATGATCAGCCCTCAAAATCTCGCCGTCGGCACAAGCTCTACGGGCCTTCAAGGCAAGGAGGGCGACCTCTTCCGGCTGGTCTTGCCATGGTCCATCGGCCTGACGGTAGTTATGTCTATCATCGTTCTCATCCAGGCCTACGTGCTCCCATGGATGGTTCCCGGCGGCTAGGAAAGCCACAAAAACGTACACGAGTTCTTCTGGGGTCGATACTCCCGGCCCCTTTCTTCACTACAAGGCGTTCATCACTGTGCAGAGACCGGGTGTTTCTACTCCACATCCCGCACCGCCGCGGTTCTTGTATTGTAGGTGCCGGCAGCACCGGCACATTATGTCCTGGCGCCTTTCCTTCTCGGTATGACGAACCCCACCGGCGCTCATTCGTCGGTAACCCAGACGGGCTCGGTACCCCGAGTGCACGGTTTATGGCCCACCCGGTGATGGTCAGACGACACCTATCATCAGCATGGCCATCTCCAGCGGCGTCTGCAAGAGCCCCAGGCTAACGATGAGCGTCGTTGCCCCCGTCGGCGGGTGCGAGGAGCAAAGGAGCAACAGGATCGCCCCGGTGAGCGCCAGCGAGAGCGCCGCTGCTCCCGTGCGCGCGAGCGTCACACCCTCTTCCAAGATGCTCGGATGGTCAAGCAGGGCGAAGATGACTAGAGACAAAGCGCCGGCCAGGATAGCCACGAGGTGACCAATGAGCGTGTTGCGTGGGCTAGAGAGCTTGGCCAAAGGCTGCTCGAAGAACAGTAGCGCCGTCGGTCCCAGGCTCGGAAAGAGCAGGGGCTGCTTGAAGACGTACGCCGCGAGCCCGCTCACCGCCAGCGCAAACAGGCAGGTGACGAACGCGTAGAGGGCGTCTCCTTTCGTGCCGAAGCGATCTACGAGCTTCTCATGGACGCCGTGGTACCCCTCGGCCACTAGGTTAGGACGCCACGATGAGCGTTTGGGGGGCAGCCACCTTCATCCTCGTCCTGATCCACTTCATCTGGTTGTACGTCTCCATCTCGCAGGAGTTAACGACCTCCAGAAGCTCCCGGTCGCGCAGCCCCTGAGCAGCCTGCCCGATCATGGTCCACGATA
>JALZFK010000207.1 GCA_030861585.1 Actinomycetota bacterium
TTACGAGCGTAAGCTTACTTAGCACTAGGGCGTGCTTGATAGATCGAATCGGCTTCTGTGAGCTTCCTCGTCAGATGGCCGGGGCGAGGAAAAAGGACGAAGCGCACACTCGACATAGAGCTCGATCCTCTCCGTTTCGGATTCCTCACATACGTCTCAGTGCACCAACCCGGCGAGGCGGGTGAGATTACCACTTGTGCTCCCAAGAGTAGCTTCTCGAGGGGGTACCCTTACGGCCACCGATCCTTGTTAAGCGCATAAGCGGTATATACTCCGAAGAACTCGCGCGGTAGGTAGTCGGCATACGGTCGCTGCACGCCGAGCAGAAGGAGAGACTCATGGGGTTATTCGACTGGATTTTCGGGCGCAAGGAGGAGCCTAGGGCGCAGCCGACAGCGCCGACCTTCGGCGGCTCCAGCGATGGGAGGCAGCAGCCACTGGACACCGATGAACAGGCGCTGCAGCGCTACCGCTACATGCTCAAGACCGCCCCACCCGAGACGATCGAGCAGGCCCACGAAGAGGCGTTCGCGAAGCTGACGCCGGCCCAGCGAGCGCAGGCGCTGCGCGAGTTGGCGGCGGCGACGCCGGAGAGGGAAAGGGCAGCGTTGGGCGGGGACCGTGACGACCCCAAGAGCCTGGCACGGATGGCGACGCGGGCCGAGATGCGCCAGCCGGGGACGATAGAGCGCACCTTTGGCGGTATGGGCAGTGGACTTGGTATGGGCGGTATGATGGGCGGCATGGGCAGCACGATCTTAGCCAGCTTGGCAGCAGGCTTCGTCGGTAGCATGGTTGCCCAGCAGTTCCTTAGCTCCATGGGCGACGACGCCTTCGGCGAGGGCGACACGAGCGAGCAGTCGGGGGACGAGCAGACGTACGACAACGCGGGGGACGACTACGGGGATTACGGCGGCGGAGACGACTACGGGGATTACGGCGGCGGTGATTTCGGCGGTGACTTTGGTGGCGACTTCTAGGATACATCGGCCTTGCACCAAAAGCCCGTCTGCACCAGAAAGTGGTGCTCAGTATTAAAGCCCCGGGAGTTGAGGGACTCTACCCGCTCAGCGTCCCCTCGGAGGGGCCAAACTCGGACGAGATGAGCTAGATCGCCGGAGCGAGCAAACGGCTCGGTGGGGCAGCCCATGACCGGGCCGAAGGTTTGCGAAGGTGGATGACGGGGGAACACTGGTTGCCATTCGATGGGATATCGGCAGCCGAGGAATGGAGGAAGCGAAAGACATGGCCGAAGGAGAGAGGGCGACGGGGACGCCCAACACCATCTACGATCTCTCGAGCGTGCTCTTCCACGCCCTTGAGGGCGGGGCCTCGTACGATACGTACATCGAGGACGCCGAGCGGGAGGGCGACCAGGAGCTTGTGGATTTCTTCCGCCAAGCGCGAGACGAGGACAGCAACCGGGTCGATCGGGCGCAGCAGCTGCTCGCCGAGCGGACACCCACCACCGCCCGATCGGAAGGCGTCGTCGTATCGGCCGAAGGCGTGGCCGCCGGTGTGCCCCCCAGGACGGAGCCGATCAGCGCGCCGCCAGGGCCAGGAGACGTCCCGCCCAGAAGAACAGAAGAGGAGGTTTCGCCGAGACCGGAGCCGACCACCGATCTACCGGGTACGGAACCGATAAGGGAAGACGTCTCGACGGCAAGGGCGGGGGAGGTGCCACCCCCACCGGAAGAGGTGCCGCCGGAGAGGGCGGGAGAGATCCCGACGGCCGAAGAGGTGCCACCGCCGAGGACCGAAGAGGTGCAAAGTGTGGGAGAGGCACCCACTGGGACCCCGCTGCAAGCCCCGCCCGGGGGCGTCGAGCCGCCGGTGCCGGGAGGGATCCCACACGAGGGCGTGGTCCCGCCAACTCCCCCACTGCCGAGAGGAGAGCCGGGGGACGCGCAGAGTGGTATCTCGCCCGGGGCGAAGGAAACCCCAAGGACGGGGGAAGGGAGAACTAGGAGGCAGGAGGAGGAGCAAGACAAGGACCTGATAGACAAGGCCAAGGATTACTTGCTGGGCGAGGATAGGGAGAGGGAAGGCAGAGAGAGGTAGAGATTACCTGCGGCGTGCCGGGTAGTAACGAGCCCTGCCGATGACGTCCTGCAGGGCCTGACCGGTAACGGCGACGGGACCTTCGACCCACCGGCAGTTTTCGTCGTAGGGGACCAACCGTCCGGCTTGCGCGCTTTTGCGCCTTGGGGCCGGGGCAGAAGAGCATCCGAGCGCCGTGGCGGCCATTCCCGACTCTGCCACGCTCTGCTGTACACCCCCGAGAGCGGGGTGCGAGCCGGATACCACACAGCCGAGCGCAAGAAAGGCTCGAAGGTGCATATGCCACGGTGGATACTTTAGGCTGTCATTGCTCGGCTCTTTCTCCATTAGGCAATGCCCCTGCCCTCGACGCGGGTCCGTAACACCTCTAGAGAAAGGACCCCAGCCCTTAGCCTTCTCTCTAGGCGCGAGCTTTGATTAATCGTCGCTTTCGGGTTCACAGTAAGCTTCCAGCTCGCACGCCATCGATACCATGTCTGCCGCGCTGCGCACCGCTTCGGCCACCGCTCTGTACTCGGGGCGCTCGCGCGCGAGCCCACCCGCCACTTCCCGCGCGTCCTCCATGTGCCCCAGCAACTCGCCCAGCATGCTCCGTCGTCGCTCCCTGCCCGTATCTTCCATCACGTAGCCCCCGAAACTCGGCGCCAACACCAAAAAAACAAATACCGGCCACCGGATCTCGGATCGATCCGCGAGCAGCCGGTTGCACCACTGGCTCCCCCTACTCCCGGGTGCCCAGAACTACGGGACGGGTTCTTAGCCTCTACTGCGACGGGCGGGTTTTTGTTCTCGTCCCTTATATACTATGCGAAAGCGAAATGCGAAGCAACATGCGGGGGCCGAAGTCCCTCTACTCCGCGTGTGGCCCTGTCTACCGGGGGATTGTAAGCGGAGCGGTTTCAGGAAAGGAGCCGCACGACTCTCCCCTCTTTAATCCTGGGTTGCCGAGCATTGATACTCGGCAACCCGTCTAGGTTTTTATTCACCCGGTTACCTCGTCCGGGTTATCTCGGGGACGCAGTGGGCTGCTAGATAGAAAATTGAAGCGGCCCATTACTGGTTGCGCTGGGGGCCAGAATCTTCCTGTTCCCGGCCTCGCTCTCCCCGTACCACCACCCCAACCCGGGGCTCCAACACCACCACTCCCACGCACCATTCTCATTAAAGCGGTAGTCCCAGTACCAGGCACAACCCTCCTGCTGCCCCGTAGCGGAGTCATATTGTCCATCTGGGGCATACTGCCCGGAGTACTCCTGAGCGTTACCTACCAAGGAACTTACCGCGAGCATCGTTGCTGCGAGGACCACTACCGTAGCCGACAAGATGATGCGCTTCAAGACTCCCCTCCGTTAGTAGCCGCACCATTAACCAATCATCGTATTTGAAAAAATATACGCCTCTAAAAAGCAAAGCGCCACTCCGAGCAGGCTCCCTTTGTCCGATTCACAATATGTAGTACCATTCACGCGAGCTCACGCACCTAGAGCGTCAGAGGTCTGCGGTTAGCTTATTCACGAACCGCCTAGAAGAAACCTTCCCAGAAGCTCGGATGCCGCTTCTAAGAACTTCTCGGAAACTCAGCGAACGTATACGGTTGATGCAGGTGCCAATACCAGCTCAGCATACGTTGGGTCCGCCACCTACCGTGCACACACGCCAGCCGGCGGACGACAAAGGCCACCGCCGTCCAGAGGGTCTGGAGGAGGGCGCCCGCCAGGCCTTCGGACTGTGAGTCGAAGAGGTGTTGTCCTATCTAAATAATGCCTCGACGGTATTCTATAGTACGCACCACGTCCGCGTAGCGGATTCATCGTGAGCCCGAAGGCTTCGGAGGGAGGCGTATTGGCTACAGTCAGCGTGTTGATTCCGACCTACGAGCGAGCCGCATCCCTGGTCATGACGCTCTCGGGGGTGGCGGCACAGACCGTGACAGATCTTCAAGTAGTGGTGTCGAGCCAGGGCCGGCATAAGGCGGAGGACTCGCCGGTGGCGCGGGCTTTGGGGCGCGTGATCGAGGCCCGCGGCGGGTCTATCGAGTGGCACCATCGTGAGCCGCGCGGCATCGCCGAGCAGCGTCACTTCCTACTCGGGCGCGCGGAGGCCGAGCCCGTCCTTTTTCTCGACGACGACGTCTTCATAGAGCCGTTCGTTGTCGAACGGCTCCTCTCCGTGCTCGAGGCCGAAGGGTGCGGCTTCGTCGGCGCCTTCCCGGTCGGCCTCACCTTCGTGGACGACGTGCGCCCGGAGCAGCAGAAGATCGAGTACTGGAAAGGGCCCGTGCAGCCCGAGGCCATCGAGAAAGACGGACCCGGCTGGGAGCGGTGGCAGCTGCACCGGGCGGCGAACCTGTACCACCTGGCTCAGAAGCTCGCCCTCCCGCCTGGGGAGTTTTTGCGCTATAAGGTCGCCTGGATCGCCGCGTGCGTCCTCTACAGCCGAAAGAAGCTACTCGAAATCGGGGGCTTCTCGTTCTGGGAGAGGCTGCCACGCTACCACAAAGCCGAGGATATCGTAGTCCAGAACCTCCTCATGCGCCGCTACGGCGGTTGCGGCGTCGTACCCTCGGGCACCTACCACTCCCAGGCTGAGACGACCACCTTCTCCCCGGAAGGAACCGTGGACGCCGACGCCGTGGACCTTTTGCCCGAGCTCGTCGAACGGTACGTACCTCGAATCGGTTAACCTATCATCCCGCCAGCGAGAGCGGACGTACCCGAACCATACGGC
>JALZFK010000212.1 GCA_030861585.1 Actinomycetota bacterium
ACCCGAGACCTGTCCCGAGCCTTCATAGCCTCTTTGGTATCGCGCATGATGTCGTCTCGCAGACTCACGGCGTACCCATACTCTTGCCGCCTACCACGCACGCGCGCAGGTGGGAAACCCCCTGCCCCGCATCAAGCCCGATGTTGACGCGAAAAGCGTAACCGAACTGGGCAACGTCCATCATCTCCGCTACCTTCTGCGCCACTTCGAATGGGCCTCGACTCCGGCGTCATGTAGGCGACCGACCTGCCCCAGGGCAGTGAGGTGCTTCTTCGGGCCAATGAGCGCATGCCCCGTCGCCTTACCCCTTAGGTCCTCGAAGGCCAGCACCTCCTCGTCGTGCATCACCTTCGGCTCCATCTCCCCGCGTACTAGCTCGCAAAACACGTAGTCGTTCTCGCTCACCGGCTCCTCCCAACGCTTCTTATGCGCTCCAAAACGGCGCAAGCCCGCGCCACCGCCACCATACCCGCGGTCTCGCTCCGCAGCCGGTAGGGCCCGAGCGACGCGAAAAGGAGGCCAGACTCTTTAGCTATCGCCAGCTCTCCCCCACTCCACCCCCCTTCCGGCCCCACGAACAAGCCAACCGCCGGGAGCGGCAAGACGTCTTCCAAAGGTGGCAAATCCGAACTATTGTGTAAGAGCACCCCGGTCTCCCCCGCCTCACACACGCCTTCCGAAAAGGGGACCACTTCCCCTACTTCCGGCACGCGAAGCCGCAAAGACTGCCGGGCCGCTGCTTCAGCCACCCGGCGCCAGCGTTGTACCTTCTCGTCTCCGTCGGAGAACTTGATCACGCCCCGCTTCGCAGAAAGGGGCACTATACGCGCCGCCCCGAGCTCGGTCGCCTTCTCCACGACAAAGTCCATGTGCCGCCCCTTCGGCACCGCCTGGTATAAAGTGACGTTCCCGTCCTCGCTTCCCGCGGGTCGCTCCTCGACGATGTTCGCCTCCCGTCCCTTTAGGAGCTCGGCGACGAACAACCTACCCACGCCGTCCACGACCTCGATCTTATCCCCCGCGCGTCCACGCAAAACCTTATAAACGTGGTGCCCCTCCTCCTCGGAGAGATGCAGGACGTCACCGGTCTCGAGAAGAGAAGAAGAAAAGACGCGTGTAATCTCCGCCAAAGACGCTACCCTACCGGAAGACGCTCCTCAAGCGGTCGAAGAAGGAATCGCCGCCGTTGTACGTTTCCTCTCCGCTGGCCGCCTCGAAACGCTTGAGCAACTCGCGCTGCTCACCCGAAAGCCGGGTGGGCACCATCACGTCCACGACCACCTTAAGGTCGCCACGCCCCCGACGCCTCAAACGGGGCATCCCCTCGCCCCGGAGCGTGAGCGTCGTCCCCGGCTGCGTCCCGGGCTCTATCCGAACTCCGGTAGTCCCCTCTAGTGTCGGCACCTCGGCTTCCGTCCCCAATGCCGCTTCAACGAAGGTGATCTGCATCCGATAGACGAGGTCATCTCCGTCCCGCATGAGCTCCGGATCCTCCTCGACCCTCACTCTCACGTATAGGTCCCCAGGCGGGGCACCCCGTTCCCCGGCGTGCCCGGCTCCCGAATGACGGATCCTCATCCCATCCTCGATGCCGGGTGGCACTCGTACCTCCCGCGTCGTCACCCCCGAGACCCGGCCACTACCCCGACAGTGCTCACACTCTACCTCTATGGTCTCGCCGCGCCCTCCGCAGGTCGGACACGTCTGCGTGCTGACCATCTGCCCCAGCAAGCTCTCGCGCACCATCCTCACGGCACCCATGCCGCCACACATGGCGCATTGACGCGTCTCCTTCCCCCCCACCCCGTCGCATACCGAACACTCCTCGATCGTCTGCACCTTCACCTCACGTTCCGCTCCGAACGCCGCCTCCTTGAGCGTAACCTCTACCTCGACCTCAGCATCATTTCCACGGCTCGGGGAGCGCGTGCCAGCACCGCCGAAGAAGGAGCCGCCGAAACGGTCGCCGAAAAAAGCCTCGAAGATGTCCTGGAAGCCACCGAACGGGTCGCCGCCGGGTCCCCCCGGTCCAGCGCCGGCCCCCGCACGGGGCACTCGGTGCCCGTAGGTATCGTAAGCTTGGCGGGCCTGAGGGTTCGAAAGGACTTCATAGGCCTCGGTAAGCTCCTTGAAGCGTTCCTCGGCCCCGGAATCGTTGGGGTTGGCGTCGGGGTGGTGGTCGCGAGCGAGCCTGCGATAGGCTTTCTTTATCTCCGCCTCCGAAGCCCCGCGGGGCACGCCCAAGACCTCGTAGTAGTCGCGCTTGCTCGCCAACTAGAACCTTGAGTCGAGG
Organism: Actinomycetota bacterium; assembly: GCA_030861585.1. Taxonomy (GTDB): domain Bacteria; phylum Actinomycetota; class Rubrobacteria; order Rubrobacterales; family Rubrobacteraceae; genus Rubrobacter_F. The sequence goes on from JALZFK010000212.1 coordinate 2,294, forward strand.
CAGTGGGTCAAGGCCTCGGCCGCAGAGCGGACGGTGGAGATCGCGGTGTCGTACTCCATCCGCTTTGGACCGATGAGGGACACGACGCCGTAAGGACGCTCACGGTGGCTATAAGCCGCGGCTACGAGGCTCGTTCCCGTTAGGTTGTAGAAGCCCGACTCAGCACCGATAGAAACGATGACTCCAGAGTTCGAGACCGAGCGCTTCAGGGCGTCGCCGACCAGCTTGAGAAGCCAGCTACGCCGCTCGAAAATCTCTACGACCGCGGCGAGACTAGCGGGGTCCAAGTCGTCCAGTCGGGCGAGTAGGGCCGAAGCGCCCCGTATGAAGAGGCCGCGCTCCGTGGCCCGATCCAAGACCTCGACGGCCTCCAGGACCGCGCCCACAGCGAGCGGGTTATAGTCGGCGAGGAAGCGACGAGCGGCGGTGATGGGGTACGCGCCCATTGGACGTTCACCCAGGAAAGCGTTGAGGGACCGGAGGATCTCGCGCAGCTCCTCGTCCTCTACGTAGTAGGGCAGCGTTATGGTCGTGCTTGACGAGAGCCCACTCTCGGTCGAAACTACTATAAGGTGCGTTCCTTCGCGCACAGACAGATGGTCCACCCGGGACACCGAGTCCCCCAAGGCGCTAGGCCCCGCGACGACGGCCAGGAGGCGCGTCACTTCGCTCATCCCCTCTGATACCTCCTGCAACAGCTCGTCCACGTTCCCATAGCCTTCCGGTGCCCGGAAATTTGGCCCTTCTTGGGGAGTTTCGGCCATCAGGGCGTCCGCGTAGTAGCGGTATCCCGCATCGGTCGGGACGCGTCCCGCCGACGTGTGAGGGTGGGTCAGGAGCCCCTGCGACTCCAGGGCGGCGAGTTCGGCCCGGATCGTCGAGCTGCTCGCGTCCACCACTCTCGTAAGGGCGTTGCTGCCCACGGGCGTGCCCGTCTGGATGTACAGCTCCAGGGTCTTGACGAGTATCTCGTGTTGCCTGACGGAGATCGTCACGCCAAGAATTTTACCACGAAGGCCGCTTGCTTCGGTCCTTCGACGCCCTCTTAGAGTTTAAGCGCTGCGAGGAAGGCTTCCTGCGGGATCTCCACGCTCCCAACCTGCTTCATCCGCCGCTTGCCGGCCTTCTGGCGCTCCAAGAGCTTGCGCTTGCGGGTGATATCCCCACCGTAGCACTTTGACGTTACGTCCTTGCGGTACGCACGTACCGTCTGGCGTGCGATCACGCGCTTGCCGACGGCCGCCTGCACCGGCACCTCGAACTGTTGGCGTGGGATGAGTTCTTTGAGCCTTTCCGTTAACGCCCGGCCCCGCTGATAAGCCTTATCTCGGTGGACGATGATCGAGAGTGCATCCACCAGTTCGCCGGAGACCCAGACCTCGACCTTTACGAGATCAGCGGCCTCGTAGCCCTTGAACTCATAGTCGAACGACGCGTAGCCGCGGGTCCGGCTCTTGAGCACGTCGAAGAAGTCTGTGATGATCTCCGCGAGCGGCAGATCATACGTCAACTGCACCCGGCGCGTCGAGATGTATTCCATCCCCACGGAGGTCCCACGTCGCTCGTGGCAGAGGCCCATCACGGCGCCCACGTACTCCTTCGGGCAGATCAGCGTCGCCCGCACGATGGGTTCCCGGATCTCCTCGAACACCTCTGGCAGGTCGCTGGGGTTCGTGATCTCCATAACTTCGCCGTCCTCTACCACTACCTCATACCTGACGCTCGGCGACGAGGCTATGAGGTCCAGGTCGAACTCCCGCTCCAACCTCTCCTGCACTATCTCCATATGAAGAAGCCCCAGGAACCCGCACCTAAAGCCGAATCCCATCCGCGAGTTCTCCGGCTCAAAGAACAACGAAGCGTCGTTGAGCTGCAGTTTCGCCAACGCGTCTCTGAGGCGCTCGAAGTCGTCGCCTTCGGTAGGGTACAAGCCACTGAACACCGTGGGCAGAGCCTGGGCATAGCCAGACAGAGGCTTTGCGGCCGGGTTTCGCACCAGCGTCACCGTGTCGCCTACGCGTAGGGCCTCGATGTCCTTGAGGCCGGCGATGACGTAACCTACCTCCCCAGCGTGCAGCGCGGGAAGCGCCGTGGGTTTGGGCGTGTAGCAGCCGACCTCCAACAGCTCAAACCGTTCCTCGCTCCCCATCGCTTTGACCTCCTCGCCCTTCTTGAGCTCCCCGTCTACGAGACGAGCCAGCGAGATAACGCCTCGATAGGGATCGTAGTAGGAGTCGAAAATAAGGGCGCGCGTCTCCTTCTGCGTGGTCTGTGGGGCGGGGATGCGATCTACTACGGCGTCGAGAACATCCGTGACGCCTTCGCCGGTCTTGGCGGAGATCTTCAAGACGTCGTCTTCGCCCACCCCCAGGAGCTCGACAAGCTCTTCGGTTACCGCAGCCACGTCGGCGATAGGCAGGTCGATCTTGTTGAGGACGGGGATGATCTCCAGGTCGTTCTCCATCGCCAGGTACAGGTTCGCGAGCGTCTGCGCCTGGATGCCCTGGCTCGCATCCACAACCAGGAGTGCACCCTCGCACGCCGCGATCGCGCGAGAGACCTCGTAGGCAAAGTCGACGTGTCCTGGGGTGTCTATGAGGTTCAGCGTCCACTCGCCATCACCACGACGGTAGAGGACTCGGACGGCCTGGGCCTTAATGGTTATCCCGCGCTCCCGCTCGATGTCCATCGTGTCCAGAACCTGGGCTACCCGCTCCCTCTCGGGAACGGCATCGGTGATATCCAAAAGCCGGTCGGCTAAAGTGCTCTTGCCGTGATCTATATGCGCGATGATGCAGAAATTGCGCGTCCGTTCGATGCTTTGCACCGGCAAATTTTACCATGATTGCCCTTTTGTACGTCGTGTGTTACATTCTTTCGGTTAAAGCAAGATGAGGTAAGAGGAGTCGCCACCGTGCCTGCACCTTCCAAGCGCGACAAACAGAGTCACAGAAAGAGCGAACGCAACAAGGCCGTACGCACCCGCCTGAAGAACCTCTCCAAGAACTTTTACAAGGCCGTAGAAGCCGGAGAGACGGAGAGGGCCACCCGGATCAAGGACGAGGCCCAGAGAGCCTACGACAAGGCGGCCCGTAAGGGCGTCGTTCATACCAACAAGGCCGCCCGCAAGACCAGCCGCCTGGATAAAGCCCTCTCTGGAGTTTCGACGAGCTAGAGATCCCGCGGCTCTTCCTGCCGCCTTCGACATGAAGCTTGAGTCTGACTCGAACGATCCTCGACTGCGCCGGCGACCCCGCGAGCTTCAACGCTGAGGTGACCCGAAAAGGATACACCTTCGTCTCCTGCGACCCGCTCTACCGGTTCACCGCCGAGGAGATCGCGTGGCGTATCGAGGAGACTTACGAGACGATACTGGCTAGCGCCGAGGCCAACCGCCATCGCCACGCCTGGGACGAGATCGAGTCGATCGATCGGTTGGGCGAGGTCAGGATGGCTACCATGCGCCGCTTCCTCGACAACTTCCCGCGGGGGATCTCGAAAAAACGCTACCGTACGGAGGAGTTGCCCACACTCGGTTTCGAACACGGCACGTTCGACCCGGCTTTATGCTCCCACTTTTTGTTCACCTACTCTGAGCAGCTTTCGGCCGATTTCCACGTTTCCACGATCGAGGAGATGTGTCGGGGAGCTTACGAAGCGGGCGTCTTCCCGCTACTCGACTACGCAGGAGAGCCCTCTTCAATCCTACGACCGGTAGTGGGCGAATTGCGGGCACGAGGATACCGGAGCGAGACGAGGCGCGTGACCTACGAATTTCAGCGCGGAGGAAACCGGCTCTTATCGGCCTCCTCCGCGGCGAGCTCTGGTTAAGGAGCAAGTTCCATTACGATGAGCTCGACCTGAAGCTCGTCTCCGAGCTCGCTGCCACCCTTTAGGCCGCTTTCGAGAGCAAGCGTAAGGGCTAGCGCGCGTTCGAGATCTTCTTCACCGAGGTTCCGGCCCTGCTCTTCGAGCTTGCGGGCCACGAATGGCGGGACCTTGAGGACGCTCGCTACCTCGCTGCGCGAGGCGCCATTAGCGAAGAGCGCTTGAGCCCGAGCGAGCAGCCGGAACTGGCGCCGGATCATGTACACGATTCGCAAGGGCGGCTCGCCGGTCCCGATGAGGGCTTCCAAAAGCTTCAACGCCTTACCTCGGTCCCCCACGCCCAGGGACTCCACGAACTGGAAGACATTCGACTGCAAGTCCGGCGGGCACAGCGCTTCGACGTCCTCCATCGTTGCCTCCCCAGAGGCGTAAAGCGCAAGCTTCTCCGTCTCCCTCGAGACCCTCGCCTTGTCG
>JALZFK010000240.1 GCA_030861585.1 Actinomycetota bacterium
ACGTTTCCTCGGTACCACTCGGGTTGGGGATGGACGAGCGGGTCACCGTAGACCTCGCTGGTCGAGGCGAGCAAGAAGCGCGCGCCTTTGGCTTTCGCGAGCCCTAGGGTGTTGTGGGTACCCAGAGCACCCACCTTCAGGATAGGGATCGGGATGCGCTCGAAGTCGATGGGGCTCGCGGGCGAAGCGAGGTGATAGATCTCGTCCAGCTCGCCCGAGAGGTCTATATACGTCGTGACGTTATGGTCTATGTACTCGAAGTCTGGTGAACCCGCAAGGTGGGTCACGTTCTCCAGCGAACCGGTAAGGAGGTTGTCCATGCAGACCACGCGGTAGCCTTCGGCGAGGAGCCTCTCGCAAAGGTGACTCCCGATGAACCCGGCCCCACCCGTGACGAGCGCGTGCCTTTTAGCCACGGCCGAAGCCCCGGTAGCGGATACCAGCAGCATTAACGTCCCGGGGGTCCAGGGCGTTGCGGCCATCCACCAGCAAGGGCGGCTTCTTCATCAGGGAGGCCGCCCACTCGAGGTCGAGCTCCCGGAATTCGTCCCACTCCGTCACCAACACCGCCGCGTGCGCCCCAGACAAGGCCTCGTAGGGGTCGAAGACGACCTCTAAGCTGGGCAGGAGCCCGGCAGCCTTCTTCCCCGCCACCGGGTCGTAGCCGACGGCCCGCGCCCCGTGCCGATCCAGGGCGCTTGCGATCTTGAGGCTGGGGGCCTCCCTGAGGTCGTCGGTGTTCGGCTTGAAGGCTAACCCCAGGAGGGCTATGCGCTTACCCTTCAAGGTCCTGAGATCCTTCTGGAGCTTCGCGATGACCTGCTTGCGCTGGCGCTCGTTGACGGCGACCGCGGCGTCCAGTAGGACCGCTTCGTGGTCGTACTCGCGAGCGATGGCACGCAAAGCCGCGACGTCCTTGGGGAAGCAAGAGCCGCCCCAGCCGATTCCAGCGCTCAAAAAGCGGCTCCCGATCCGCTCGTCCAAGCCCATCCCGTGCGCCACGTTTCCCACGTCGGCGCCGACCAGCTCGCAGATGCCCGAGATCTCGTTGATAAAGCTGATCTTGGTGGCCAGGAAAGCGTTGGCAGCGTATTTGATCATCTCCGCGCTGACCAGATCCGTCGTCACGAACGGGACCGCATCCTTGGGCCTCGGGTCCGTCCGGGTCGGGAAGCTCTGCTCTATTATGGGCTCGTAGAGCGCCCTCATGGTGTCCAAAGCGTCCCGCTCGTCGGCCCCGAGCACGATGCGATCCGGGAACAACGAGTCGTACACCGCGCTCCCCTCCCGCAAGAACTCGGGGTTCGAGACCACCCGATAATCGATCCCGTCGTTCTCACCCTCGGCGGCACCTTCCTGGATGAGCATCGAGACGTAGTCTCCGGAACCCACCGGGACCGTGCTCTTGTTGACCACCACAAGCGGGCGTTCTCGCCGCGCCTCTGGCGAAGCCTCCGAGAGAGCCCGACCTATGCCCCGGGCGACCGTCCCCACGCTCGAAAGGTCCGCCGAGCCGTCGTCACCCTGGGGAGTATCAACGGCGATGAAAACGACGTCCGCCTCGCGCACTACCTCCGAAAATTCGGTGGCAAAAGAAAGGCACTTGCGGTTACGAGCGAGTAGTTCCTCCAGGTCCGGTTCAAAGAAGGGAACTCGTCCGCCTTCGAGCTGCTCGATGCGCTCGGCATCTCTGTCTACGAGCGTTACCCGGTGTCCGACATGGGCTAGGCAAGCCCCCGTCACCAATCCCACGTATCCGGCTCCGACGACTCCTACGTTATATTTCTCGGCCAAAATCGCATCTCCGCATACGTGTCATTGTGCACGTACTACCCTACCAAGTGGAGAGGGCCAAGGCTATACTACCCTGGCCCTTTTGTGTTAAGGATAGTTACCTGTACAGTAGATGTCAATCTCGAAACCAAGCTTACCGAAATAAGCCGAGGGGCATCCACCTTTGCGCAAAAATTCGACCAAATCCCTCCGCCGAACCTGCGGAACTGCCAGCTCAACCGCCATATAGAACCTCTTCGGAAGTACCGCACTTACCAGGCTTCTCACGTCACTCGTTATTTCCCGGCACGCAGTCTATGCTGGGTTTTAGGGTTCCACGCTACCCTTTTGAGAGAGAGATTTTGCCATCGGCGTGGCGGGCGACGACGAATAGGAGGTCGGAGAGGCGGTTAACAGCCTTCAGGGCATGGGGGTGCTCCTCGGCGTAACCGGCGGCGACGAGGCTACGCTCCGCGCGACGCACGACCGAGCGAGCGACGTCGAGGAGGGCGCCCAGCCTGCTCTCTCCGGGGACCACGAACTCTTTGGGGATCTCCGTCCGGTTTCGCCACCCCTCGAGGGCCGCGTCCAGGTGCTCGATGTCGATTCTGCCGACCACGTTGGGCTCGTTCGGCATGGCGATGTCGCCCATCACCCGGTAGAGAAGGCGCTGGAGCTCGATCAGCAACGCGGACATGTCCACCTCGGCTTCCCCGACCTCGGTGCGAGCAAGACCTAAGAAGGAGCTCGCCTCGTCCACGTCGCCTAAGGCTATAATGCGGGCGTCTTTCTTGGACATCCGACCGGAGCCGAGCAGGGTGGTGGTGCCGTCGTCGCCACGACGGGTCGAGACAGGTGGGTTCTGTTTGTCGGTCACACGTCGTCCTCCTTACGCGAGCGGGTCCTTCGCGCGATGGTAGAATCGTTTTTCGTGAGGGTTCGGATGAGTTTTCCCCTTAGTCCCGAGGGCGCCTTGAGACGGGCGGCCTCCGTGGCGGCCCGCCACCCATCTTACCGGATCGAGAGCGAAAACGGCGCTGCCAGGGTCGCGGTTGAGCTAAAGCTACCTGAGGAGTGGCGCTCGCTAGACGACCTGCGAGCGCTCCTACGGGGCGAGCACTCCGCGGAGTATGCGGCGGACGGCATCGCGCTGAGCGGTGACGAGCTCTTTGGGGGGCTCGGGTGTTTCTTGCGCAAGCAACGCCGGGGCACACCGGCACGGGAATGGTGTACGCCCAGGAAACTCGACGGTAAGCAACTCTTCCCGTGCAAGCAGATCCACGTCTACGACAACGAGCACGCCACCGCAAACTCCTGGTACGCCTACGGCGAGACGGGACAGGACGGCGTCTTTAAGGTAGACAAGGAAGGGCTTACGGAGAGGGTGCTATCGGACCTGGGGCCTTGTGTGCGTTGCCCCATCCTGGACCTCGATGGGGTGGCCGAGATCCTGGCCCGCCTCCCCGAAAGGATAGACCCGAACCGCGACGAAGCCTGGCGCTACAGGGGCAGCGGGCCTCTGACGAGCCGGAGCGTGGCGAAGAATAAGGAAGCAGCGCCCGAAGAGATCGAACTCCCCGAACCGAAGGAAGGCCTCTTCGAACGGCTCGCCAAGAGCGTACGGAGTGGGGGTGCGGGGGTCGTGGCGGCTTCGGGAGCGGCGCCGGGTTCGCGCAACGTGCCCGCAACGAGCTACGAGGACGTCGGTGGGATGCGCGACACCATAGCCCTCGTACGCGAGGCGGTGGAGCTCCCTATAACCCACCCGGAGATCTTCAAGAGGCTCAACATCCGCCCCCACAAGGGCATCCTCTTCTACGGCCCGCCGGGGACCGGCAAGACCCTGCTCGGGCGGGCGGTGGCACACGAGAGCGGGGCGCACTTCATAGCGGTGGCGGGACCGGAGATCCTCAACAAATACTGGGGCCAGAGCGAGGCACGCTTGAGGAACATCTTCGCCGAGGCCCGCGCCAAGGCACCAGCCATAATCCTCTTCGACGAGATAGACTCCTTTGCCTCCTCGCGCGACATGATGAGCGAGAGCTTCGAGGCGACGCTCGTCTCCCAGCTCCTCTCGCTCATGGACGGGATGACCGATTTGGGGCGCGTGTGCGTCATCGCCACTACGAATAGGCCGAGCGCTTTGGACCCAGCCTTGAGGCGACCGGGGCGCTTCGACCACGAGATCGAGATAGGCCTCCCTGACGCCGAGGCGCGGCTGCACATCCTGAAGATCCACACCAAGGGCATGCCGGTCGCCCCCGACCTAGACCTGAAGCAGCTCGCCGCCCTCGCCCGCGACTATTCGGGAGCGGATCTCGAAGCGCTGTGCCGGGAGGCGGCCCTGGTGTGCATGCGCCGCACCATTAACCTGCGCGATTTCGAGAAGAGGATCTCGCCGCACAAGCTCCAGAGCCTCGCCGTCACTACCTACGACTTCCGCACCGCCATGAAACGCGTCGGTCCGAGCGTCCGGCGCTGACACGTACC
>JALZFK010000242.1 GCA_030861585.1 Actinomycetota bacterium
GAGGCGGAGGCGGAGGCGGAGGCGCTGCCTTGGGCGGCGGCGGCGGCGGCGGTGCAGGCTTACACGGGGCCTGGGCATAGATGTCGCCGGACGTAGCCTTGACGACGCCACCAGGCTCGCCTGGGCACGGGGCCTTGGCCTCGGTTCCGCCGGCCTTGGCGGTGGCCTTGCCCTTCTCGACATTCGAGAAGACCTCGTCGTTGATCTTGGCCTCGGTCGGCTGTGCCAAGGCGGGAGCAGCTGCTGCGGCCAGCAGCATCGCCAGCATAGCCGTCAATAACATCAGCTTCTTCAACTTCTTCAATCTCCTTGTTTGAGGGGGGTTTTCGCTACTGCTCAGTGCTCTTCCTGTTTCCTCCTTTCTTCTACTGTCCCTAACGCTCCTTTCTTTTACTCTCGCGAGTTGCTTAATACTTTAACCAATATCTAAACCAATTTCCATAGGCTGAGTCAAGAGTTTGTGCTACCAGGCCCTCAAATATCTGCTTTTACGGTGCGATCTACCGCCTGGTGGCGGTTTTTCCAACTGGGTATTGCCCCGACGCTGCCAAGCCGGGCTGAACGACGAGGCCGAACGGTGTGTGATAACAAAGACCAACTCCACGCTGACCAGGAAGTCCCCGATGACCGAGGGCTTATTGAAGCGGCCGCTTTCGCCCGACGGACCTTGGGAATCCCTTATGCTCTGGCACCGGTCTCTTGCCGGATCGCCGTCAACGGTGCTGCGACGCTCTCGAGGGATCTGCGCTCGGCTTTAACGCCGAGCGCGAGTTACACCAGGGCTGCTACGACCATGAGACCCGCCGCCACCAGGTACCCGAAGAAGAGGCTCCCACGATCGCCCGTCCCGATCAGCTGACCGAAGACCACGGGGCCCGTGATACCGCCCAACGCGGTGCCTGTGGCGTAGAAGAGGGCGATCGCCATCGCCCGGATCTCCATCGGGAAGACCTCGCTCACTGTCAGGTAAGCGGCGCTGGCGGCCGCCGAAGCGAAGAAGAACAGGATTACCCATAGCGCCGTCTGGGTGGTGGCATCGATGACATCCTGGTGGAAGAGGTAGCCGGACAGGGCCATCAACGTCCCGGCCAAAAGGTAGCAGCCGGCGATCATCGGCCTCCGGCCCACCCGGTCGAAGAGGCGCCCGAGCAAGAGCGGGCCTAGCAGGTTCCCGAAGGCGAAGAACACGAGGTAGTAGGGGATGCTGCCCGAGGGCACGCCGAAGAAGCTGCCCAGCACCAGGCCCGCGGTGAAGAAGATGGCGTTATAGAGGAAGGCCTGCGAGATCATGAGCACTAGACCAAGAACGGTGCGAACCGGGTACATCTCGAACATCGCCCGGGGATGTTCGAGATGTCGATCAGGCCAAACCCTATGCCCCCTCGCTGCTCGATGGTGATCGACTCATTCTCTAGCGGTGGGAGCTCCTCACGACCCGTATATCGCCGCACCTCATCTTCTATCTCCACTACCACGCGTTCCGCCTCTTCGGCCTTGCCGTGGGTCATGAGCCAGCGCGGGCTCTCCGGGACGTAGCGGCGAACCAGGAGTACGCCCAGGGCCAGCGCCGCGCCGAGGGCGAACGCGATTCTCCAACCGTAGAACTGGTCGATAACCTCGGGGTTCAAGAGCACGGCCGTTAGCAAACTTGCCACTATCGCCCCGCCCCAGTAGGTACCGCTGACGAAGAGGGCCAGCTGGCCGCGCACCCGCGCCGGGATCATCTCGTCTATAGCCGAGTAGATCGCCGAGTACTCCCCGCCGATCCCCGTTCCCGCCAGGAACCTAAACAGGGCGAAGGTGAAGAAGTCCCACGAGAAGGCCGTCAAGACCGAGAAGATGAGGTAGACGGCGAGCGTAACCAGGAACAGCCTCCTCCTGCCGAACTGGTCGGTCAGGTAAGCGAAGAACAAAGCCCCCGTGCAGGCCCCAGCGATGTAGATGCCTGTGGCAGCCCCGACCTGCCCCGCGGAGAACCCTAGCCCCGTGGCAGGATCGGTGAGCGCGTCCGCTATGTTGCTCGCAATCGACACCTCGATGCCGTCGAGAACCCAGGTGACGCCTAAGGCAAATATAACAAGCTTGTGCCACCGGCTCCAAGGTAACCGATCCATCCTGGCTGGGACCTGCGTCTCGACCGGGTTAGTTTCGCTCACCCCTCGCCTCCTCTTCCTTTTGCCTCGGATTCTACCTAAAGAACCACTCGCGGCCCTCTTGTGATGGCTTTGTACTCCTCCGAGCACCGCTCTCGTTGCGAGCATCCTGCAACCCGCTCTAGTCGCTGCAACAACGTTCGATGGCAGTCCAAATATGCCCCCAAATCTATCGTTTATTTCCTACGCGTTTCTCGGAGGTTTCTGGTTACAACCTTTGGAGAGACCAAGCGATTCTTCAGGCAAGACGACGTTGGCTAGCCGAGGGGGTAGTGAGCCGTTTGGGTGGCCTTTGGCGGGGGTACACCGAGTGTGACACGGCGAGAGCGCAAGGAGGAGAAAAAGGAGTCATGGACCCCGGCGAGCAGACTACTGGTACCCGCGACGAGCATTACGACCTCATCAGCGTCCTCTACCACAACCTGAAGGGCGCCGACATCTGCGACCTCTACGCTCTGGATGCCGAGGCGGGTGGGCGCACAGACCTCTACGAGTTCTTCAGGGAGGCGCAGGCGGCGCAGGCGCAACTGGCCGAGCGGGCGAAAGAGCTTTTGGGCCTCGGCGTACGTGCTGCACCGGGGACAGCGGGCGGCGTCTGGCACGAAGCAACCCCGCCCGTGATTGACGCGGTCGACCCGCAAGCGCCGCCGGAGGGGGAGATACCGCCGGAAGCCCCGCCGGAGAGCGATCTTCCCGTGGACGTCCCGACTGAGGTCCCGCCGCGATCGATAGGACCTCAGTCGGAGAGGGGGACCTCTCCCGCGTTGGCACCGGACGAAGACGTTGCGGGACCGGAGATCCCGCCCGACGCCCCGCGAACGGGAGAGGTCCCGCCAAGGACGGGAGAGTTCCCACCAAGCCCGAGCGAGCACCCGCCGAGGCCCTAACCACCTTCCTATAAGTTGTCGAGGCCTGCCCGAGTGGCCCCAGCAGGCCCCTCTTACGCAGCATCACTAGGAAAGGGCGCGGAAAGGCCACGTGAGATGAGCCGAACCCGGGGCGTGAGCTGATCCGTTTGCCTCGACGTCTTCTCCCGCGTCTCGCGCGCGGCGCATCTTGCCCCAGACAGGCGTGAAAGGAACCCGAGTCCGCTGCTGGCGGGCTCGGGTTCCGTGTTACATAATCTTTAGGAAGGTCGTTGATGTTGGAGGTACCTATGAAGCGCGGCACGTTGTGGGTGGCGGGTGGCGGGTTCGTCCTCTTCCTCGCCGGGTGTGGCGGACCGACCACGCCAGATACCGAGGGCCAGACGCTTGCCCAGGCCCGCCAGACCCTGCGCGATGCTGGGGTGCCGGAGAGCAACATCTCGGTGACGGGCGAAACGGGCGACCCGAACGCGCTCATCGTCTGCAACCACAACCCGGCTGGGGTGGCCCCGACGATGCCAGTAACGCTGGAAGTCGCAGCGAACTGCCCAGAAGACGCGGAGGATGACGACCCCGACAAGAAGCGCAAAAAGCGGTCTGGCGGCAGTAGTAGGCGCAGGTAAAGGATCATCGAAGAGCGGCAGAAAAGGAGGAATGCTCGCCTGCAAGGCTAAAGTTCTCGCATTGTAAGCCGACAACGGATAATGGGTAAGATCATGGAGACCAACACACGCCAACCAAAGAGCCAACACGTACGCAACACTCACGTGTTGCCGGGGATGACGGAGAAGCAGGCGCGAATGGCCCGCAAGCTCGACGCGCCGACCGTGTTCGTGGTATTGCTCGTGATCCCCGCGCTCGTCCTTCACTTCTCGAACCTAGGCGGCGCCTTAGGCACCTTAAGCAACGTCCTCAACTGGCTTATCTACGGTTGGTTCGCCTTCGAATTTCTCTGCATGCTCTACCTCGCCCCGGATGACCGAGAGTACTTCAAGCATAACAAGCTCGATCTCTTTGTGCTGCTGAGCACCATCCCTATCTTGCCCGGTCCGTTCCAGGCTTTATGGGTGCTGCGGCTCTTGCGGCTCATAGACATGCTGCCGGCCCTCTTGGGACGTTTTATCTCCATCACCCTCCTTCCCTACGCCATCGTCCTCGCGTTCATCGCGGTCTTCGGTGGGGGAGTCGCGTTCGCCCACTTTGAGGGAGTGAGCTTCTTCGACGGGATGTATTGGGCCAACACCACCGTCAACACCGTCGGCTACGGTGACGTGTCGGCCAAGACCAACGAGGGCAAGGTCCTCTCTATGATCCTGCAGTGGACGGGGAACGTGATCCTGGCCCTCCTTATAGGCGGCATCGCCGCGGCGGCGCAACGGGCGCTGCTCGGGAGCCCGGCGAATCTCAGACAGGACCTCGACGAGATCGAAGAAGACGTCGAGGAGGTCGCCGAGGACGTCGAAGAGGTCGAGGAAGACGTCGAGGACCTTCTAAAGCACGCCCGGAATCTCTCGGCCACTGATCGGGTCATCCTCAAGGAGTTGCACGACATCAAGCAACGCCTCGACGGGACGCACCCGGAGGATGATCGATAGGGTTGAACGAAGGTCGCAAGAGGCGAACCATGACAGCAGCATCGCTAGCCTTAATAGTCGCGCTGCTCACCGCGATACTACTCGCGGGCTCGGTCGCGGAGGCTAAACCCGGAGGGGGTGGCAAGCCCTCCGGTAGCGTGAGTAAGCCCTCGAACACGAGCTCCACTGGGAAAGCGAGCGGGGAGAAGGGCTTGCCGCCGGGCGTGGCCAACCCGGCGAGCCCGTACTACAACAGTCCCAGGTACGGTTTACGACACGGTGCCCTCTCCAACTTCTTCCTCTGGTCCTGGTTCTTCCACGATCACGACGGCGATGAGTACGAAGAAGAGTACGTACAGGCAAATTACGGCTCGGGTGGATGGGTTCTCACGGCTGTCGGCCTACTCGCCTTGGTCGGGTTCCCGATCTGGCTTTTCCGAAGACGCACCAAAGGGTAGCCGGGGTGCGAAGCGGCGCTCCGGCGGCGGATTCTTTCGATCACCATCTGCTAAACTCTCGAACGTAAGGAGAGGTGTCCGAGTTGGCCGAAGGAGCGCGACTGGAAATCGCGTAGGCGGTGTTAAGCCGTCTCGTGGGTTCGAATCCCACCCTCTCCGCTTTTTCTTTCGTTTGCGGGTAAAACGTGACGACTTGGAGGATAAGACGGGAGGCCCCGAGGTAACCTCGGGGTCCCGTTTACTGCAACCGTACTGCAACCGGCTCAGCCTAAGGCCTCGTCCATCGCTTCCGCGGCCGCATCGCCCATGCCCGGCAGGACGTGAGAATAGGTGTCCAGCGTGATCGAGCAGAGTTTAGCGCGTTCTGCGCAAGGGTCCCCGGAGAAGCTAGTTGAGTGCTTTCGGCACGAGGGCGAGAGGTGCCCCCGCTGCGACGGGTCGGGCTACAGGCCCCACAAGCGTTGTGAAGGGTGCAGAGAGCCCTCAGGACATCCTTCCAAGGGTGGCGGGCTCTCCTGGTCCTCAAGAACGCCAGGGGTAAGGACCAGCCGATGTGGTGCCTTTTCTGCCACCCCGAACACCGCTTCATAGACGCGGTTTGGAGCGGGCTTGAGAGGATGGGCGGCTAGCCTTAGCCGCTCTGCCGTTCTTAGGTCCCCCCATACTCCCCGCCGATCTTTACGTGGTGGGGAGTATGTTTATGCACTACCCCTAGATGGTGTAGTCGGGGTTTTGGGCTCTACGGTCGAGATTGGGATGTTAGTGTGCGCGGTGGCCCAGATCTATTCAAGGTGCTGCATATGGGTTTCCGAGAATACCCCTTCTCGGCGATTGGGTGAATAAGAGGATGCGTGGAAGTTCGTCGGGTGGCACCATACAGGAGTGCTATGCGACAACCGCCACTAAAGGCAAGAGGAAGGGGATTAGGATATGGCC
>JALZFK010000269.1 GCA_030861585.1 Actinomycetota bacterium
GCTGGAGCTGTATAGGGTCGGTCTTCACCGGGGGGACATCTTTTTCGGTGTGGATCCGGATCTCGCGCCCCGTATAGGCGAAGTCCCGCTTGAGTTCGTGGAGGAGCTCCTCGAGATCCACCTCCTCGAGACGGAAGGTCACGGCGTTCGCGTCCAGGCGGGAGAGATCCAGGAGGGTACGGGCGAGGCTTTTGAGGCGCTCGGTCTGAGCCCGCATGTCCTTGAGGAAGGCCTCGCGAACCTCTTCGTCGTCCTCGTCCTCGAGCATCTCGAGATAGCCGGAGAGGGCGAAGAGCGGGGTTTTCAGCTCGTGGGAAGCGTTGGCGATGAACTCGGCTTTGTCGCGCTCTATCTGGCGTTCTTCGGTGACGTCGCGAAGGATGGCCAAAGCGCCGTCCTCCAAAGGCGCGGCCCGGATCTCGATGATCCTGTCCCCAGCTTGGGCCTCGGGCTCGGTAACCGGGCCGGAGAAACGGCTCTGAGCGAGCACGTTCTGCAAACGCTCGTGGAAGGTGGGGTCGGCGTTCTCCAGAAGCTCGCGGGCCCGTGGGTTGAGGAAGGTGGCGTTCAGGTCCTTATCCACGCCCACAACGGCGTCGGTCATGCCGTCGAGAATAACCTGGCCACGTGCCTTCTCCTGCTCGACCTGGCGAAAGGCGCCCTTAAGGGAGGAGGCCATCGCATTGAACGTTTCGGCAAGGGAACCCACCTCGTCTTCGACGCGGGTAGTTATGCGCTCTTCGAAGTTACCTTCGGCCAGACGACGGGCAGCGACGTCGAGGCGGTTAAGGCGGCGTGAGATCAGGTTCGCCACCACGTACCCCGAGAAACCCGCGATTAAAAGCGCCAGAGCCCCCGCGAGAAGCGCCAACGTGGTGATATCCCTCATGGCCGCGTCCGCGTTCTCGATATCGCTCTCGATGTAGTACCTGGTAAAGACGAGCGCCGTCCCGGATTCGTCGGGGGTCGTTATCGGGGCAGCGTAGGTTGCGAGCGTCTGCCCCTTGCGTTCGCCGCTCTCGATCGGCTTGAGGCGCGTGGTGGGCTTCCCCCGCTCGAGGGCCGTGCGCACCGTTTCGGGGTCGTAGTCGCCGGGGGTCCCCCTCAAGACCTCGCCGCCCTCGCCACGGACTATGCCCCAGCCCACGTTGCGGTTGGCCGCGAAGTTTCTTATGTCCTGCTCGGTCAGCCGGGCGTTGCTCCGGAGCTGATTCTGGAACTGCTGCCCTACCTGCCCGAAGCTTGCTTCGGCCGAGCGTTGCAGTGTGTTCCCGAGGAACGGGGTGACGATAAAGTAGGCTGTGCCACCAGCGAACGCCGTCACTAAAAGGAATAATACCGTGAGCCACAGCTGGATACTAATCCGCGGCCGACGACCGAGACCGCGCGAGAGCCACCCGGACCAGAGCCACGACGAAAGGGGAAAGCGGTCCGGATCACCCTTGCCAAAAGGAGGCCTTTCGGTGCGCTTTTTCCCCTTGCGCTTCGGGCGAAAGAGCCGGCTACTAACCGAAGAGAGCCAATTATTAACGGAAAACATACCCGACACCCCGGGCGGTGTGGATAAACTCGGGGTTCCGGGGGTCACGTTCGATCTTTTCGCGGAGGTGGCGTATGTGCACGTCGACCGTGCGCTCGTCGCGGAACTCGTCCCCCCACACCCGGGTGAGTAGCGTGCTCCGCGAGAATACCCGACCCGGGTTGGAAGCGAGCGTTACTAATAGCTCGAACTCCGTGTACGTCAGGTCGACGTCTCCACCGTCTATGGTGACCCTGCGGCTGGGCAGGTGGATCGTTAGCCCGTCGTAGGAGAGCTCGTCCTGGCGCTGGCCGCTAGGCACCACCGCTCGGCGCATGATCGCACGCACCCTCGCCACAAGCTCCCGGACGGCGAACGGCTTGGTGACGTAGTCGTCGGCGCCGAGCTCCAAACCCACGACCCGGTCGATCTCGTCGTCCTTCGCCGTGAGCATGATGACCGGCACATCGCTCTGCCCCCTGACCCGCCTGATGACCTCCGTACCGTCTATCTTTGGCAACATGATGTCCAGGATGATCAAGTGCGGCTCGTAAACGTCGATCGCCTCAAGTGCCGCCTCCCCATCCCCCACGGCGTGCACCTGGAAACCCTCTCGCTCCAGCGCGTGCGTGAGCATCTTCTGGATCGACGGTTCGTCGTCAACTAAGAGTATCCTGCGCGTGGTCCCCTGTACGCCTTGCACCATTTACCTAAGTACCCCTTTCGGCCATCCCGAAAGTTCTAAACATCTTGACGCTTATTTTATCATGCGTTAAAGGAGCGGATCGACCCCAACGTCGCCCGCCCAGTCGCCCATCCTTCCCACAGCGTCGACAAGGTTCGCGGCATCTCGCAAAGGCACAGCCTCGACGTCTACCTGGCGCCTCTTCAGGTACGCGGCGACTACGTGGGCCTCGTCCGCGCCCTCCCCGCCGAACGCAATGTCTTCGTAACCATCCAGAACTTCATTGGCGAAGAGGGTAAGACCGGGCGTATCCCCGGGCTCGAACCCCTTGTGAGCGACGAAGCGCCCCCCGGAAAAAGCGAAAACTTCAGCCATCCCGGGCTCGGTCGAGGAGGCGACGACCACGGAGGCACCCTCGGCCCTCACGACCGCACGCGTCAGGCGAATACGTTCGATGCCGGCGATGAGGTCCCTGAGACGGGCGGCAGCCTCGAACTCGAGCTCGTTCGCGAGCCTCTTTCGCTCCTCGACGAGCTCCTCGAGGTGCTCCTCGCCACCCTCGCCGCGTAATAGGGCCGTGAGGCCCCCGATCACCTCCGCACAGTACTCCTCCTCGCCCATACCCAAGCACGGAGCGCAGCGCCCCATCTGGCCGTAGAAGCAGACGTCGTTTTCTACCTCCCCGGGACAGCGCCTTAAGGGGAAGATCCTACCTAGAGCCTCGATACAGGTATCTAGAACACGCGCGCTCCGGTAAGGGCCGAGGTAGGTCACGCCGCTCTGCGCTTCATTCGTGGGCACTCTTTCGGGGACGGGGTAAGGCTCGTTCAAGTCGAGCTTGATGAACCAGCTCGCCTTCTTGCTCCGGCCAGCGGAGTTGTAGCGTGGGAGCAGGCGCTTTATCTCACGGGCCTCGAAGATGAGGGCGCGAAGCTCGCTCTTCGTTTCCTGATAGCGCACCTCGGCGACCTCCCTGACGAGACGCCCGATCTTGCGCCGCCCGTCCCCACCGTTGAAGTAGGTCCTGACGCGCGCCTTGAGGTCCTTGGCCTTGCCGACGTACAAAACCGTGCCGTACTTGTCCACGAAGTAGTAAACGCCCGTCCTGCGAGGCAAGTGTTCGGCGAGGTGCCCTTTCTGGGGTTTTATCCGCCCCTTCGAGCTCCTGAGATCGGCCGCCTCTCCAACGCTCCGAATCCCCGCCGAACTCAAAAGCTGCAGGAGCTTGAGGAATACCTCGGTGGTTGCGGCGGCGTCGGCGAGGGCTCGGTGGTTGGGAGCCGCCTGGACCCCGAAGTGCGAGACGAGCGACGATAGCCGGT